>JALVIU010000154.1 GCA_027028665.1 Candidatus Atribacteria bacterium
GATATCTATCAAGATATTTGGTGATATCGGTCATATCTGCTACATCTTTCACAATTCTATCTATTTCAGAGGGAGACATCTTTTTAAGCCTCAGTGCATATGCGATATTTTGATATACAGTCATATGAGGCCATACTGCATAACTTTGAAAGATCATACTCATATTTCGTCTCCATGGAGGAAGCATGGTAATATCTACATCATCCATAAAGATATTGCCCTTTGTGACCTCTTCAAGTCCTGCGATCATGCGTAATATGGTAGTTTTTCCACAGCCAGATGGTCCTAATAACACCAGAAATTCACCATCATTAATAGAAAGGGAGACGCCCTTTACAGCCATTACACCTTTACTATATCTTTTATATATATTATCTAACCTCAGATTAGCCATAACCTATCTCCTTCTTTTTAAACTTTTACTCCACCCCACATCTGATTTATATACTTTCTTATGAATAGGGTAAATATCACCATAGGTAATGCCATGGAAATACCCCCTGCGGCAGTTAGATTAATCTGGCCACTTGCACCCAGGAGGCTTTGATATACCACCACAGAAAAAGTAGGGTTGAATTGAGTGAGGATAAGTGCAGATACAGTTTCATTCCATGCCCCTATAAATGCATACATGGCACATGCGGCAAGTCCAGGTAGGGCAAGGGGTAAGGTAATGTTGAAAAAGGTCCTGAGTTTTGTGGCACCAAATACCTGTGCTGCCTCTTCTAACTCTACTGAGATCCCCATAAATATACTTGCGGTAATCCATATGGTAAGAGCAATAGATCCCACGGAATACACAAGAGATAAACCTATAGGTTTATCATAAAATCCTATTCTTGCAAGAATGACAACCATGGGCATTGCAATAGCTACAGCAGGAAATACCCTTACAAATAATACACTTACCTTTAGAAAGTTCTTACCTTTAAACATGTATCGGGCAAATGCATAACCTGCCATTCCTCCAATGGAAAGGGATATAAGTATAGTGAGCCCTGCTATCTCTAAACTTCTTATAAGGGCAGGTACAGCATCCCGTGTTACATTGAAAAAAGTGATATAATTGTAAAAGATATTTTTTGGCCTTTTGAAATAGACCTCTTTCTGAGTTTCTAACTTTTTTGTATACTTTTCTATCTCTTTTGGACTCATTATTACATTTAACTCTGTTCTCATATAGCGAGAGATCTTTTCCAGATGTCTTGTATCTATAACTGTATCGAACCCCCTTAATCGCGGATCATATATGGATAGGAGATATCCCTTTCGTCCTTTTTCTATCTTGAATTCTGAGGAAAATGCAGGAGTAAGAGGAAGTGGATACTGATATGCCTCTCTTGAAGATAAAAATGATAGTGATACAAGAAAATAGATAGGGGTTGCAATGATAAGGGATATCCCTGTTATAAGTATGTAAAATAGGGTTTTCTTTATGAGTTTTGACATAAATCTATTATTCATTTTCATCACCTGTCTCTTCATACTTTTCAAATGCCCCTGAAAACTTAAGATACAATACAGCTGCTACTGTTACGATAATAGCAACAATAACTGAATAAGTAGATGCAATCTGATAGCTATTTTTAAGCCTTGACACCTCTTCTTTATAATAAACTATTCTTTCCAAGAGGAGTGGGATCCTGTCAAATCCAAATAGTAGTACAACGATAAGCCATATCTGTATAGCTGATATAAGTCTTAGTATGACGGCTGTAACAATGGTAGGCTTCAACATCGGAATGGTAATATCCATTAGTGTTCTGAATCTATTTGCTCCAAAGATATATCCTGCCTCCTGTGCCTCTTTGGATAGGTTTTGAAGTCCTGCGAGGAGAATTATCATCATAGATGGTATTACCTGCCATGCATCTACAAGAATGATAAGCCACATTATAGAGAACACAGATCCCCCTAAAAAGTGAATCCTCGTTCCTTTTCCGATTATCCCCAGATAGTAGAGAAGACTATTCATCCATCCATTTGTAGTAAGGCCTGTCTTCCATATAGCCGCTGCACCCACAGCGGGGAGTGCCATAGGGATCATAGCTAAAAATAAAAAAATACCTGAACCTTTAAACTTTTGATTTATCAAAATGGCAAGCAAAAGGGCTACAATAAATTCTATAAAAACAGATACACCTGCTATAAATGCAGTATTTCTAAAGGCAACCCCAAATGAGGTATGGGTAAACACCTCTACATAGTTGGCCAATGTAAATTTTCCCGAAGGGTCCCTAAAACTATTGTATATAGCGGAGAGCACAGGACTTAGCCAGAATAGAAAGTAATAGATTATAGTAGGTGCAATAAGTAGATATGGAGCCCATTTCTTCTTTAATTTTATAGCATTAATTCTACTCACCCCCTTTAATAAAAAATGCGATTGGGAACACTCCCAATCGCATTTTTTTCTCTCTGGCTATTATAAATTACTTTCTAAGGGCATCTAATTTTTTCTTTGCCTCATTTAGTATATCCATATTGACCTTTCCATCGCCTTTTAGCACCATCTTTACAAACACATCATCATATACCTTCTTCACAGCCCCCCAATCCTGGAACTTTTGTCCTGGAACACCAGAGACTTTTCCGTTTTTAAGTACCTCAATAGCCTTTGCAATTACTTCATCCTCTGGATCATCCCCTAAATATTTTACTGCTTCTTCTACAGGAGGTATGAATCCACCTGTACCTTTTGATATCTTAACCTGCATATCAGGTCTTGTGATGTATTCTAAGAACTTAATAGCAAGGTCTTTGTGTGGTGCATTTTTCATGATTGCAAAACCACTTACGCCTGCAATACTTCCTCTACCTGCAGGACCTTTTGGTACAGGAGCAACAACAAATTTGGTTTCATTGGAACTGTACACAGCACCTGCGCGGGCACAGTGCATCCAGCTAAGCCATGCTTCTTCCCTCTTCATAGGTGAAATACAGTTATCCACATTGAGCACTGATGGGATGAAGTCATCTTTCATTTTTACCAAAAGCTCCCATGCCTTAAGTGCACCAGGTGTTACCATTTCGGGGAATCCTGCACCATACGAGAGGGAAATAGCCCCAAACTGATAGACAAAGGACTTCATAGGTACACCTGTCACAACGGTTCTACCCACACCATCACCCTTTCTTGTTGCATTAGACCATGCTACAAACTGTTCCCACGTAAGATTATCGATATCTGCACCTTCTGGTAGGTATTTCAGTGCCTTTTTATTTGCGATAAGGAGATAGACATCTGCACCTACAGGAATAAAGTACTGTTTACCATTGTACTCTGTTCCATATGAAAATGCCTTTGTGAAGTGTCTATCTGTCCATTTCTGGATATAAGGGGTAAGGTCTTCTACATAGCCCTTTTCTATCCATTCAGGCATATTGGATACATATGCACAAACAATATCTGTAGTCACATGATTGGTCTTTTGTTGAACTTCTGCCCTTTCCAGGAGCTTCTTATCATCCAGAATCTGGAAGTTTACCTTACAATTGTACTCTTTTTCGAAAGGTTTGATTACATTTTCAATGATAAATTCTTGTTCTGTTGGGACACTCCATAGTCTTGAGGAAAATACGAGTGTTTCCTTGGCAAATGCAAGTGTAAAACTTGAAAACATGAAAATGGCAAAAAGACCTAAAAGAAGACCTACTAAAAATTTTTTGTTCATAAATAACCCTCCCTTTTTGTGTTTTGTATATACCATCATATCTCATGCTATCGATGGCACATGATAAGTATAACACACATTTTTTAATTTTGCAACCTTTTTTAAAAAATTAAAAAAATTTTTATAGTACACCATGAAGCTGTTCTTGTAGAAAAATTGGTATTTATTGGAGAAATTTCTTCGATTTGTAAGAAAATCAAATATTTTATCTTATATTATGGATGTAATACCTGTATATACATACATATTAATAATAATCGTATTTGACTTTTTAAAAAAAAGATTTTATTATTTAATTAATATAGTATATACAGGTATTTACTATAATCTTCTTTATTTTCTGAAGTTTCTGAAGAAAGTTAAATAAGCAAGTATTTATTAAAAATATAAAAGGAGCTTCCCATGAAAAATAAGGATAAGATAAAGGTGCATGTAATTACTCATACCCATTGGGATAGGGAATGGTATCTCTCTTTTGAGTTATTTAGAGCAAGACTTCTAACCTTACTTGATAATCTTAAGGAGGAGATGGAAAAGCATAAGGCCTTTAAATTTTTTACACTGGATGGGCAGACTGTAGTACTTGAGGATTATTTTGAACTAAGGCCTGAAAAAAAGGAGGAAATCTTATCCCTTATTAGAGAAAAAAGGGTGGAAGTGGGACCCTGGTATATTCTTCCTGATGAGTTTTTGATTACGGGAGAGTCTTTTATTAGAAACTATCTCATTGCTCAAAAAATCCTACAGGAATTTGAGATAGAGGGAATGGATATAGGATATCTTCCTGACATGTTTGGACACAACGCATATACACCTTCTATTCTAAAAGGCCTTGAATTAAAGGCAGCAGTCCTCTGGAGAGGGGTAGGAGATGCGTCACGTAAAACAGAGTTTTTGTGGCGTGCCCCTAATGGTGATGGGATAATTACCGTAAATCTTCTACATTCCTATTCTAATGGGGCTCACTTTGGGAAAGATATAGAAGAAGTAAGAGAGGTATTTAGAAAAGAGGTAGATACCCTATCAAAGGTATCTACTACAGACAATATTCTTATCATGAATGGTACGGATCATGAGTTTCCCCTTTATGAACTTACGAAATATTTTTCAAAGTGGAGTGAAGAATTTGGTGATGTAGATATTATACATTCAACACTTTCACATTATGTAGATAGTGTAATTGAAGAAAAACCATCACTTAGGGAAGTGC
>JALVIU010000155.1 GCA_027028665.1 Candidatus Atribacteria bacterium
TTTTATTTCAGGTCATAACACTTCCTGTGGAATTTGATGCAAGTGCCAGGGCGGTGAGGATATTACGTTCAGGAAATTATATGGATGAAAAAGAGTTATCCATGGTAAAAAAAGTTCTGGTGGCTGCAGCACTTACATATGTAGCAGCAACAGCCATGGCGCTTTTGCAGCTTTTAAGACTGCTTATATTAAGGGATAGGAGCGATTAGATGCCCTTTCTAATAATACTTTTTTTCTTATTATTTATATTTCCCTGGTTATTCTTACCTCTTATCCTATTTTTTCTTTTGATAATTATACTTTTGCCCTATGGTTTTACTATATATTCTTTATTTACACTTATTAAGGTACCAAAAACTATATATGAAATTGCTACAAAAAAAATAGTGAGAAAAAATCACGCATTGGAACATGCAACGGTTAATGTAATAGAAGAAAAATATGGGGAAAGAGATGATATATCAGGATTTGCAAAAGAAGATGGTTTTATTATAAGGGGAAATCTGGATCCTCAGGAGTTATATGATGCAGCTCATGAAGGACTTGCAAGACTTAAAAGAGGAGAGTATGATCTTGCAATTCATCCAAGATGTGGTACAAGTATCCTTGTAGGAAACTTTATCTTTGCACTTCTGTTTTTAGTCTTGCTTATAGTTACACATACATTTTCTATATGGAATGTCTTTTTTGCTTTTTTGCTCTCTGCATTTTTGGGAAAGATAGGTGGGGAGTGGGTCCAGAGATATTTTACTACAGACCCCCATGTAGAGGATATGGAAATTGTAGGAATAGATTATGATGTCCCTATGTTTGACTCATATAGGATGTTTTTTGTGTCCCCCCTTGGCTACCATATAAAGACAGATATGTACAGAAAAGCAAAGGTAATAGATATAAACTGATGAACCTCCGAGAAAAGGCCTATGAGATTATATATAAATTTACACAAAAGAAGGATATTTACTTAAAAGAAGAACTAAATAGGGCCCTCCCTCTATTCCCAAAAAGGGAGGATAGGGCCCTTATTACACATATAGTTTATGGTGTTGTAAGATATCTTAGAAAACTGAAGTGGATTGTTGGCAAACTCCTTGATAAAAAAAAGGTTTCTCGGAAAATAGAAGTGCTTTTATGGATAGGGATTTACAGTTTTTTAGAATTTGATAGAATCCCCCATTATGCCACTGTATATGAACTTGTAGATATTGCAAAAAAGGTAGAGGAGGGTAATGCATACAAATTTGTAAATGCAATCCTTCGAAAATATCTCAGGATAAAAGACAAACTCATTATACCCTCAGACCCCTCCATAAAGTACTCTTATCCTTCATGGTTTGTAGAAAGGTGGAAGAAAAGGCTCCCAGATGAATATATAGCATTTCTTGATGCGAATAATAAGATTCCTCCAGAGAGTATCAGAGTAAACACTCTTAAAATTTCTCGAGAAAAGCTAAAGGAATATCTTGCAAAAGAGGGGATAGAAAAGATAGAGGATGGTTATTGGGATGATGCACTTAAGATATATGGATATCCCTATATAGAAGATA
>JALVIU010000156.1 GCA_027028665.1 Candidatus Atribacteria bacterium
TATAGAAAAGTTAATAAATATGTCAGGATTAATATCGATTATGATATGAGATAGTGTTGACAGATCAAAACTAAAAATGTATACTTTGGTTGTTAGGAGGAGAAGGGGCGATGAGACAGAGATGAGACAGAAAATATATATACTTTTTTTCTATATTATTTTATTTACTTTAATATTTATATCTGTGTCTTTTGCAGGCCCTCAGCCTAAAATAGGTATAATATATCCATCTCTTTCTGTTTCTGAGGAGTTCTCCTCTTTTACGCAAGTGGTTCTCTACTTTAATAAAAGTGTAAATGCAGACATATATCCTGTAAACTCCAAATCCGATTTAGACTCCCTTTTATACGTGTATAAGCTTTTAAAGAAAAAAGGTATTAAGAGATTTTTGGTAAAAGATGAAAGTATAGATCTAACTCCTTTTTATAAAAAGGTATCAAAAAAAGATATGTTCTTTTCTTTTTCCCCATCTTTACTCCTTCCAGAGAGAAAAAACCTCTTTCGGGTAATGCCTACCTATATAGATATGGTAGATACCTTTTTGATATATGCAAAAAAAGAGGGAAGCCCACCTATCTATATTATCTTAAATAAAAAGGCGGAAAAAGATTTTTCTACTTTAAGTAGTTTATTGCAAAAGTATAAAAATAAATGGGAGATCCTTGATATAAAAGAAGTGTTTACCCCCTTTGGTTTAAAAGAAGACTTGTTTGCCAAAGGGGGTTATATATTTTTATATACCACATCTTATGCTCAGGCAGGGATTTTCGCTCAGCTTTTAAAAAGTACGATAGGCGACTTTCATTTGATAGTATTTGCAAATGTATTATCCCCTTCTTTTCTATCTTTGGTAAAAAAAGTAAAGAATCAGATATTTTTGGAAACAGATGTTGACCTAAGATTATATAAAAAACTGTATGAGAGCTTTAAATCTACTATTTCACCTGAAGATTTTGTGGCATCACAGTATGATTTTTCTAAAATGAAATTTTTGCAAGAGCATGTAGTATTCAAAAATCATCCTAAAATAGAACATTTCAAACTTAGAATAGTAGGGATAAAAGAATATGAATAAAAAAAGTTTAACGAAGGTTTATTTAATTATATGTTGTATTATTTTTGTTTTTATAGTTACCTCTTCTTTTTGGATGTATCTAACCTTTCACAACAAAATTAAATTGTCCCTTGTTGAATCTCAAAGGATAACAGGTATCTTGATGGTGGATATTTTGAACCTTGCCATGAATAAAGAGGCCTATAAATACTACATCCTTACAAAAGGTGTAAGGCTTTCTAAAACACTTTTCTCCACAAGGGATATAAAAAATGCCTATACACTTACACTTGATGGAAAGGTAAAAAGGGTATATAAAAGAGCAGATTATTCTTACATATATCCAGATCTTGACATAAGTGACACTATTTTTTTTGGAAAGATAAAGACTATAAAGAGATCATATGAGATCCTTCCCATAATGTATACGCCCTTTTCCTCTAAATTGACACGATCCTTTATCCTAAAAAGAGATGATGAATATCTTGTAATAGATATAAGTCTTAGATGGCTTTCTAAATACTTCTCCCAGCTTCACTTATATAAGAAAGCCATTCTGGTTATCTCTCGGTTTAATGGTATAATTATTTCCAAATCTGATTTCAGGATTTTTCCATATGTAATAGAAAGAGATGGAGAAATCCTGATCACTGGCAGAAATAGAAAATTTATCATGGTACCTGTGGCTTCCCAATCATTACAGGAGAAAGTTTATGTATTAATCCCCTATAATGAGGTATATGGTCCTTTTTCATCTATAGTAAATATGAGTATATTATTTTCTATAATAAGTTTTCTGATTATCATTTTTATTTTTGCATGGCAGTCTAAATATATAATTGCACCTATATCACGACTTGCTCATATATTATCCAAAGGAAATATTGAAAACCCCATTAGCCTGGCAATGATGCCTAAAGTGGTATATAGAGAGCTTTTAGAACTGGAAAATGCATTTATAGAAGCATCTAAAAAATTAGTAGATGATAATAAAAGATTAAAAGAATTCTCTATATATTTAGAGAAGTTAATAGAATATTTCCCTACGGGGATTATAATTGTAAAACCAGATGATATGACTGTAGAAACTGTAAATGATACACTTATAACTATGTGTAACAGGAAGAGGGAAGAGATAGTAGGACATGACCTATTTGATGCATTTCCTATTTTAAAAGAGTATTTAGACGATATAAGAAAAGGTAGAAGGTTTAAGATTGAAAAAGATAAAAAGATATATGAGATAAAGGCCGCCCGTATAGAAAAAGAAGGATTTTTCCGTATCCTTATCCAGATAGATGATGTAACAGAAAAAGAGCTCCTGGAGGATAGATTACGTCAGGTAAGAAGAATGGAGACAATAAATTTACTTTCAAAGGGATTCTCCCATGATTTCAATAATATCTTAAATACTATATCTGGATATCTTGAGCTATTGATTGTTACACAAGATAAGAAAAAGAAGGAGGAGATAGTAGAAAAGCTTCGTCAGATAATAGAAGATGCGGAGATGCTTGTCAAAAAAATTCAAATATTATCCAGGGCCCAGAGGGCAAAAAAAGAAAAGTTGCGTGTAAGGGAATTTCTTCTCCCAGCTATAATGACTATGAAAGAAAGAAAAAGAGATATAAATTTCTATATAGATATAAATAGTATAATGGATGAGGAAGTCTATGGGGACTACTCTCTTCTTACTGCAGCTATAATGAATATTTTAGAAAATGCAATAACTGCCGTTAAGGAAAAAGATGACCCTACTATAAAAATTATAGGGGAGAAGAGAGAAATAGATGGAAAACCATATATTGCTATTACTATAGAGGACAATGGAGTGGGGATGTCTCAAGAAACAAAGAGTCGGATATATGAACCCTTCTTTACCCTGAAAGGGCTTGGGGCCAAAAGGGGCACAGGCCTTGGTATGACAATAGTACATAGTATAATCGATCTACATGATGGTATTATAGAAGTAAACTCAGAAGAAGGAAAGGGGACAAGTGTGATTATTTTTCTTCCTCTGAAAAACGGGTGATCTTTGCTCCTTCTCGTTTTAATGCTTTTACCATCTTGGTTTAATTTTTATACCCTGATTTTCCCCTAAACCAAAGTATTTGCAAAGTGTAAATACAAAGATGAGATGTCAAAGCTAAAAAAGGATTACCTCTTTGTAATTCTGTCATTTACATGACTACTTTAATTTTAAATTTTGTAAATATATACCTCAGGAAGCCTTAATGGATAAAGGTATCCCAAATTGTTGATAATATAAAGAAATTATGATATAATACAGAAATAATATAAAAAATTTCTTCAATAAAATAACAATATTTTTCCTTAAAAGTTTATAAATGAGGGGGAGACTAATATGGAACCTATTCAAGGTATCTTATTTATGGATACATGAAGCTTTTCCTAAAAAATTTACTATAGATATGCATATATTTCGAAATATATCAGGGATAGATGTAGAGCATATTATAAGAAAATTGCACCCTGAAATATTAATATAGGGCTGAATTTTCCAAAAGGAAATGGATTGTCCGAGAGTCTGCAGAACTTGAAAAAGAATCCCTTACAAAGATACAGAAGCTTATTAGCACTTGAGCAGAAAGATATACTCTCTGGGGAAGAGAGAGTAAGTTATGAATATAAGCTATTTGGTATCTGAGCCATATAACAAAAGAGAGGAGGGATTTTCTTGAGAGTAAAATATGAATTTTTCTCGGATAAGAACATTGTGCTTCCCTATTTTTACAATGAATTTCTTCAAAGTCTTATCTATGAGTATATACTTCCAGAAAGAAGGGAATTTTTACATGAAGAAGGATATAAGTATGAGAATCGGAAATTTAAGTTATTTACTTTTTCTCGAATACTAAGACATCCTAAGCATCTACAGAACCTTCGTATTTTTGATTTTGGAAAAAAGATATCTTTTGTGCTTTCTTCTCCTCTTAATTGGATTCTTGAAGAAACTGCGGAAAACCTCATAAAGAGTACTTATATAAGACTTGGAAAAAATAAACTATCTTTATCCTCTATAAATGTTATACCGAAAAAGGAATTTACAGAAGATATATCCCTTAGAACAATATCTCCTATTACAGTATATTCCACATTTAGAGAAAATAAAATAAGCCCCTTTAAATATTATAGTCCTATGGAAAGTGAATTTTTTGTTCAAATTTTGAATAATTTAAAAAAGAAATTTTTTGTTTATTATGGACGTGAATATAATGGACCATTGCGAATACAAATATTAAAATTTGATCCAAAACACGGAAGACAGGTTGTCTGGTTTAAAAGGAGACCCATAACAGGATGGAACCTTGTATTAAAATTAGAAGGAGAAAGAGATATACTGTATCTTGCCTATTATGCAGGTATAGGAGCAAAAAATAGCGCAGGTTTTGGATGTCTCGAAGAGGTGAAAAATGTCAGAAGCGATTAGAGAACTGGGGATAGAATATAAAGGATAGATGGGAGAGAAGGATGGAATTTAATGAGATTAAGTTTGATTTTCATAAATATGTTATATCTGTCTATCCCCATCAAGCTATAAAGAACTTGCCTCCTGAAGAAAATGATATGAGATATGTTTCATATACTACTTTGGGTGACTATGATTTACAAACTGGTTTTAAGACTATCCCTGAATCTGGCATATGATAAGAGTAACAGGTACCCTTGTATGGTATTTTTATATATGTAAAAGACAGGTATGGCTTATGGCACATGAGCTTATTCCATATCAACAGGATGAGTTTTTGGTATTGGGACGGTTTCTTTCTGAGGAGACATATAAACGAGAGAAAAAAGAGATAAAA
>JALVIU010000157.1 GCA_027028665.1 Candidatus Atribacteria bacterium
CCATTTACAGGGTTATCTACATAGCAACCTGTTTTCTCCTCTGCCTCTTGCATTTTATCATCATTTATATCTTCGTATTTTACGGGGTCTATCCATAGACCCTCTATAGAGACATTACTTGCATTTATTATTATAGCTTTCCTTATTAGAGTCCTCGGACCACTTATCCCATCTCCGCTATATCCACCTGTAGGTTTATATACACCTACTATATGAACAGGCTTATCTATAACTATAGGGTCTCCACCTTCTCTATCTTCCTTAGATGTCTGAACAACGATTATTGTATCCCCAGGATTTGCGTTATTTATAGCATCTTGGAGCTTCTGACTGGCCTTTCTATGGCCTGAATTTACCACTGTCCCTGATGTAGGTGAAGGTGTAGGCGAAGGTGTAGGCGAAGAAGTAACAGGTATTGCATTTACAAGGATCTTACGTGTAATGAATCCCTCCTCATTACCCTTTTTCTTACGAATTGCCTTCCCTAAAAACTCAATAACTGAAGGATTAGAATCATTATACATTCCTACAAAAGTAGCATCTTCTACAGGTTCTGTAATTAGTGTCTTAAAGTTATCCTCTGGTTGATTAGATACATCTTTCCATGATACAATCTTTACTGGACCTGTCTGCTCTTTATATATAGCTATTGCCATTCTCGCCCCACTTTCTGCGAGATAGTGGAGTTCTTCTCCGCGTATCTCATTTGAGGCAACAAGGGTATTTGTACTTGAGGTAATATAAAAGGCTATCCCAAATGCAGCAAGTGCACCCATTATAAGAAGTGAAGTAATAAGTATAAAACCTTTTTCTCTATTCATAATATCACCCTCTTTACTTTTCATTAATAACCAATTTTCTTGAAAAGGCCTTTCCCTCTAATATAAAATTCCTCACATGCCCCAGAGGGGTTTTTATTATTTTCTTCGCTCCCACATTAAATGGATATAACTCCAATTTTACATAAACCCCTATTGTTAAGGAAGGGGACTGTGTACTATAAATCGGATTAAATATACACGTTTTTACATAAGTATCCGGTGATGTAACAGGATTGTAAGAAGTTTCTCCATTTTTTATTATACCACGACCAAGCACTTTTGAGCCATTAGAATCCATAACTTTATATTCTATACTATATGTAGATGTATCCCAAATAGTCAATATCTCTTGGTTCTGATTCACAGAGATGGTACTTGCCCCTCTTACATCTCTTACTATCCAGTCCATAGCAACACGGGCATTCTGTATAAGATTTTCCTCATATTGAGACTTTGTATATATAAAGTGGCCTGTAATGAAAACTTGATAAAGTGCCCCCATTAGGATGCCTGCCACCACTACAACAATAATAACCTCAATAAGTGTCATTCCTTGTTCACTCTTCTCTATATGCAATAAGTTCAACCCCTTTCTCCTTATTGTCATTTGCCTTATGCACTCTTACCTTTATCTTGTAGTAAATTATGGACTTGGAACCTGCAGGCTGAGATATCTGTGTAGCACGAGGAATTACAACATATGAATACTTAAATTTAAAGCTATTTATAGTGGTCTCTTCTTCTTCTGGTTCAATAGGTCCAATTTCTGATATAGGCATTGCTAAGGCCTCTTCTAATTTAGCCCTTGCGATATTAAATTCAAGTGTTTTGATCTTCGCATAAGTATCTGATTTAACATATGTGCTATAGGCCCCAATAAGTGCCATTATGCCTATGGCAAGAATCATTATAGAAATTATCACCTCTATAAGGGAAAAACCCTTATCTCTTTTCAAAATTCACCTCCCAAATTTTACCTACTTACTCTTATCCTCCCTACCACTGCCTCCACCTTGACAAATATAATATTACCCATCTTATCCTTAATAGTTATAGTACCCCCCGATGAAGGTGTACCATTAGGATAGAAACATAAGTTATTAGACCAGTTTGGAAAATTGACATTTATTATATGGGCCATCTTACCAAAACTAATTCTCTTTAATTCCTTTAAATCATCACCTCTTATTATTCTATATTCCCATTCCTTTTCTTCATATCCTGACCAAAACTCTATCTTGTAATATACCCCTTCATTTATAGAAGAAAAACGGGCCCATAATAAATCTGATGCTAAGGTTTTTGCATAAATATCTTCCTGGTGATTCATATAAGTATTAAAACTTTCTATTATAACACTAAAAAGTATACCAAAAATTGCTATAACAATTATAAGTTCTATGAAGGTATAACCCGTATATTTCATTTTTATTAAAATTTTACTTTATCGTACCTATCATACTAAATACTGGAAGATATACTGCCATTCCTATAAATAGTACAATAGCACCTAATATAGTAATCATAAATGGCTCTATCATAGAGGCAAGATTATCAGTCATATATGTAACTTCTTTTGTAAAGAAATCGGAGACCTTCTCTAACATATCTTCCAGGTGCCCTGTCTCTTCGCCCACGGAGATCATATATACTACCATAGGAGGAAAAACACCTGTGTCTTTTAAAGGAGCTGCAATTCCTTCTCCTCTACTTACTCTATCTCTTGCCGTTGCTATTGCCTGTGAAAATACAATATTATTTACTGTTTTTTCTACTATCTCCAAAGATTGAAGGATAGGAACGCCGCTCCTTACAAGTGTTGCAAGGGTCTGAGCAAATCTTGCCACAGCCATTTTTAAAAACAATTCTTTAAATATTGGAACTTTCAAGGAAAATCTATCAAAGAAATTTTTTCCGGGTTTTGTTTTATAAAACGCATATGGAAAAATCATCAAAAAAATAAGTCCCCCTAAGAATAAAGGTAAATGTTGGTTTACTGCATCAGTTACCCTCATAAGCATTATAGTAGCAAAGGGTAACTTTATATCAAAACCTTTAAATATGCCTAAAAATCTTGGAAGTATAAAGAATACTGCAAGAGCCACAACTGCAAGAATCAATACACCTACTATTGCAGGATAAGAAAGTGCAGATTTCACTTTCATTCTAAGATCATAATCTCTCTCAAGATGATCAGCCAACCTCTCTAAAACCTCATCCAATGTACCACTTACTTCTCCAGCAACTACTAAATTTATGTATAAATCTGTAAATACATTCTTATATTGACTCAAAGAATCAGAAAGAGAATTGCCTGATTCTATATTTTCTCTTATTGCTCCTATCACTCTTCGCAGATATTTATTTTCTGTCTGTTCTTCTAATATGCCCAGACACTGAATAAGTGTAAGACCTGCTCCTATCATAGTAGCAAATTGTCTTGAGAATATCACCATATCTCTGGGCTTTACACGTTTTCCTATAAAGAAATATCTATCAAGGGAAAAACTTCCCATAGAGGAGGTATCTGTATTTCTACTTGCATTACCTCTCGCTTTTATTTCCCTTACAGATACAGGAAAATAACCCATATTTTGTAAACTTCTTACTACTTCACGCTCATTTTCTGCTTCCATAGTTGCCTCAACTCTTTGTCCTCCTCTGTCTCTGGCAACATATAGATAAAGAGGCATAATTATCTCCTAATTTTCAAAATTTCTTAATATTGTTTAAATCTCTAGGGATGTCTCTTCCCGTCCTTTTTAAAAGTCTTAGTAATTCTTCTTGATTCATAGCACGCTCCAATGCAGTTTCCAAAGATATTTTGCCATCTCCATAAAGTTCACTTAAAGAATAGTCCATTGTCCTCATACCATCTTTTAGAGAAGTCTGAATTACTGTAGTCAATTGATGAGACTTACCTTCTCTTATAAGATTCCTTACAGCAGGTGTTGCCATCATGATTTCTGTAGCCACCACTCTACCTTCTACATCGGATCTTAATAGAAGTTGTTGTGTTATCACGCCTTCTATTACTTCTGATAATTGAATTCTTATCTGTTGTTGCTGATGAGGAGGAAAAACATCTATAATTCTATCTATTGTTTGAGGTGCAGAAGACGTATGGAGTGTAGAAAACACAAGGTGTCCTGTCTCTGCCGCAGTAATAGCCATTGCTATTGTTTCAAGGTCCCTCATCTCTCCTACCAATATTACATCCGGATCTTGACGAAGGACATGTTTTAATGCATTCGCAAAAGAAAGGGTATCCTCTCCTAATTCTCTCTGGTTTATAATACTATTTTTATGTTTATGTAAATATTCTATAGGATCTTCTACTGTCATAATATGACACTGCCTCTCCTGGTTTATTATATCTATCAAAGAGGCAAGAGTTGTAGATTTACCAGAACCTGTGGGTCCTGTAACCAATACAAATCCCCTTGGTTTTCTTGCAAGCTTTAATAGTGGCTCTACAGGGAGGCCAAGGGTTTCAAGTTTTGGTATATCCATTGGAATAGATCTAAGAGCAGCTCCCAAGCTACCTCTCTGGTAATATACATTTACCCTGAATCTTCCTACACCAGGAATTCCATAGGATATATCAAGCTCTTTATCTCTTTCAAATCTTTTTTGGTGTTCCTCACTTAAAATTTCATATAATAATCTTTTTATATCAGGGGGCGTAAGAGGTGACATATCTACTTTTAAAGGTTTTACAAATCCATGAATCCTCACCATAGGAGGAAGACCAGCTGTTATGTGAATATCAGATGCTCCCATATTCACAGCTTCTTTTAAGTATTCATCTATAGCAGGCATAAAAATCTCCTTCCTTTTAGAATAATTTAGGAAACAACTCTTAAGGCTTCATCGAAACTTGTCACAGCCTCTAATACCTTTCTCATTGCATCTTCTCTTAAGGTAATCATACCCTTTTCTCTTTTGGCATACTCTTTTATTACATCGGAAGATTTTTTTTCAAGCACCATAGCTCTTATCTTATCATCCATTACCAATATCTCACCCACAACGGTCCTTCCTCTAAATCCTGTATTATTACAATAACTACATCCCTTCCCTTTTGAAAGTTTAAAATTTTCACTATCCTTTATAAGGCCTAACTCTTTAAATTCAAGTTTTACATCATCTGTAGGTTCGTACTCATATTTACAACGAGGACAAATCTTTCGCACAAGTCTTTGGGCTATTATACCAAGCACAGAAGATGCTACCATAAAAGGCTCAACTCCCATTTCTACCAAACGTGTAAGGGCACTTGCTGCATCATTTGTATGCAAGGTGCTCAAGACAAGATGTCCAGTAAGTGCTGCCTGAATAGCTATTCTTGCCGTCTCCAAATCCCTAATTTCTCCTATTAATATTATATCTGGATCCTGTCTCAAGATAGATCTGAGGGCAGTAGAAAATCTAAGATCTATCTTTGGGTTTACTTGGACTTGATTTATACCTTCTATTTCATACTCTACTGGATCCTCAACTGTAATAATATTTCTCTCAGGAGTATTTAAGACTTGAATAGCAGAATATAGACTTGTAGTTTTACCAGAACCCGTAGGGCCTGTAACAAGGATTATTCCGTAAGGTTTTTTTATGAGTTCTTTAAATCTATCATAGTTATCCTTAGAATACCCCAGTTCTTCTAATGTCAAAAGGGCAGCACTCTTATCCAAAAGTCTTATTACAATTTTTTCTCCATAGATAGTAGGAAGGGAAGAAATTCTCAAATCTACTTCCCTATTTCCCACTCCTGTAACATATCTCCCATCCTGAGGAAGTCTCCTCTCTGCTATATCCATACCTCCTAAAATCTTTATTCTGGATACTACAGCTGGATGAAGTTCTTTAGAAGAATCAAACATATCTCTTAATATACCGTCTATCCTATATCTTACACGCACAATATTTTTTCTTGGCTCTATATGGATATCACTTGCCCTTTCCTGAATAGCTCTGGCAAGTAAGAGATTTACAAACTTTACAACAGGGGTCTCCTCTGCCATTTCTCTTAATCTATTTACCTCTACATCTTCTTCATTTTGATAATCTTCTCCTATTTCTCTTACTACATCTTCAAAAGAGTTACTTACATTAGTTCCATAATATTGATCAATTATCCTTTTTATCTCATCTTCAGAAGCTATAACAGTTCTTGTAGGCATTCCTGTTATAGAACGTATGTGATCTATTGCTCTCACATCCCAGGGGTGTGCCATCGCAATAATTAATTTATCACCATCTTTTCCTATAGGTACAAGCATGTATTTCTTTGCAAGTTCCCTGGGAACATATGTTATAGCTTCAGGATCTATAATATAATCATCAAGCGATATGTATGAGACCCCAAGTTGAGAAGAGAGTGCCTTCATTACCTGATCTTTTGTAACCAAACCCATATCTACAAGGATTTGACCCAGAGAACCTTTTGTTTTTCTCTGAATTTCTAAGGCTTTTTCTAAGTCCTCTTTTGTAATAAGGCCTGCATCAACCAAAATCTCTCCCAGCCTTTTCTTTACAATACCAGCCAATAGATTCACCTCTTTATTTTTCTTTAATTTTTCTTTAGTAATTATAACATTTTCAATATGTTAAGTAAAGGTGGGAAAAATAATTTATATGGAAATTTATACTTAATTTAGATAATTTTTTAAAATTTATCTAAATTGTTAAAATGATGAAATGATATACAACTTATAATTACTTAGAAAATAACTACTTAAGAAAACTTCAGAGGCAATCTTTGGTTGTTGATACATACATAAAGCAATAGCAAATACCATCCGAAGACTCCTCCTTTAGAAACTAAAAAAGATAGACATAAAAGCCAAAATATTAATTATAGTTTTATAATAGTACAAATCTATCTACTACATCCATATAACACACATAACTCTAACAATATATGTTTTTTTATCTATAGAAGCTTTTATTATATAAACTATTGACAATCTTTTGAATAAATAATAATATTAAAAACAAAAACGGAGGTTATCTATGTTGGATTACAAAAATAACATGCTGTACATAGAAAATGTAAGTATAGAGGAGTTAGCAGAAAAACATAAAACCCCCCTTTACATATATAGTATGGATCAGATAAATAGGAATATAGAAAAAATAAAAAAGGTATTTGAGGATCTGCCTTTAAAAATAGTGTTTGCCGTAAAGGCAAATAATAATATCAAAATCCTAAAGAGATTAGGAGATATGGGCATAGGTGCAGATGTAGTAACCATTGGAGAGATTGAAGCAGCCAAAAGAGCAGGAATTTCTTTTAAAGACATGGTAATAAATGGAAATGCAAAAACAGAAGAAGAGATAGAGTTTGCAATTAGAAACGATTTCTTTATGATCAATGTAGATTCTCCGGATGAATTCGAAATAGTAGAAGATTTTGCAAAAAAGTTAGGCAAAAAACCTAATATATCATTTAGACTAAATCCAGATGTAGACCCAAAAACACATCCCCATATATCTACGGGCTTAAAAAAGAATAAATTTGGTATAAACTTTGAAGTAGGGTATTTATTAATAAAAGAAGCACATAAAAGTCCTTATGTGAATTTTAAGGGCGTACATACTCATATAGGTTCTCAAATATTAGAAGTAAGCCCATTTTACGATGCTTTCACCAAGGTAAAAGAACTTATATCAAGACTTAAGAGGAAAAGGATATCCCTTGAGTATTATAATATAGGGGGAGGATGGGGAATAGATTACAAAAGGACAGGGGAAGGATTAGACCTTAATGAATATAAAGAAAAGGTAATTCCCATTTTAAAAAGTATGAATGTTAAGATTATATTTGAACCTGGAAGGTTTCTTATAGGCAATGCAGGGGCCTTAGTGGGGAAAGTACTTCTTACCAAAATAAATGAAGGAAAAAGATTTATTTTTGTAGATATAGGTATGAATGACCTGATAAGACCATCTCTATATGATGCATATCATCATATACTACCAGTTAAAAAAGTGAAAAGACCAGAAATCGTAGCAGATATAATGGGACAGTTATGTGAAAGTGGAGATAAAGTAGCAGAGGGTAGAAAGATACCCGAAATGGAAAAGGATGAATATTTAGTAGTATGTGATACAGGAGCGTACGGCTATTCCATGGCGTCAAACTATAATTCACGCCCCAAGCCTGAAGAGATACTTATAGAGGGAGATAAGGTTTCTATAATAAGGAAAAGGGAAACAATAAACGATATGTTCTCTCTTATCCCAGATTAGAGAGGCTATCCTCTCTAATCTGGGCTTTTTTCTCTTTATATGCTTTTTTATCTTCATACATTCTCTCATCTGCTAATTCTATTAAAGCTTCAGGAGTTTTTACTTCATTTATATCTGCCCAGCCTGCACTTATGGTCACCTCTCCGTTAAAACCATCGATGGGAGATGTAGCACTCCATTCTTTCAATTTCTTTCTTATTTTATTAACAATCAACTTTGTATCGAAAAAAGAGGTTTCTGGTAAAATTAAAACAAGTTCATCTCCTCCATAACGTACAGGAATATCTATTGACCTTATATTTTCTTTTATAATTCTACTTATTTCACGTAAAACCTTATCTCCAGTAAGATGACCAAAATTATCATTTATATATTTGAAATCATTTATATCAAATATTACCAAAGACAAATTTCTATTATATCTCTTTGCTCTTTCATATTCTCTCTTTAATGCCTCATCAAAAAACCTCCTATTATAAAGTCCAGTAAGGGTATCTATTACTGCCAAAGACATAACTTCATTATATAAAACACTCTGGGTTAAGGCATTGGAAAGGTAATTTAAGATACTATTAAAAATTTTCATCTCATGATCTGTAAATTTTATTTTCTCATTTCTCCAAATAGCAAACATTACACCTCTAAATTTTTTCTTTTCGTAAAAAGGACCTATAAGAGACGAAGCAAAATCAAAAATATTACTATACGAATCATCTTCATCTATAAGAATATTCCACCCATCTACTATGTTCTCATCTATTTTTATAATCTCTTTTATTTTTGGAAAAAAGGATAATGGCATAAAGTTATAAGGCATAACAACTGCCTGTCTATCTTTTAAAAAGAAATCATCAAGTACAAGCCCCTCTTTTTCTTGATCCCACACATATATATCTACTTCATCACAATCAAAAACCTTTATAACTGCATCGCCTATCTTTCTGTATATAGTGGTTTTGTCCTTTGTCTCGGAAAGTTCTTTGTTTAAATTAAAAAATACATGGTCAATATTTTTTATATATAAAATCTCTATATTAGAAATCTCTGAACCCTCTGTGGAACAGATAAAAGAACGGACCCTATTAAGGATGCTTATAAGCCAATTCTTTAAGTTCATCTTCATAATCCCTCACCTCTATTCTTACAAGCTCAGCATGTATTTTTAATGTAATAAGTTTTTTATTAAGTTCATCTTTTTTATCTAAAATTTTATTTACTGTTTTCACAGAAAGCTTATTTCCTTTTAAAAATTCCTCTTTTATGCCTTCTAAGTTAGTGAGATAACCTATGAGGATAGCCCGTAATTCATAACTATTAAGCTCAGGAAAATTCTTATGAATATAGTCTTTTATGATACTAAGCTCTCTCCTTTTATTTTTAATATATTGCAATTCTCTGCGAATCCTATAAGATTCTAATCTCATTTCAGAAAGATATTCTTCATTTACCTCAAAGATAAAATCAGGATCAAATCTCTTTCTTATAGAAAAAGCATTTTCAAAGTTCCTTTTTTGAAATCTATTTAATTTCCGTCTTCCCTCATAAATAGTTTTACCAAAAATCTCCTTAAGCAGTTTTTTTCTTGAGTTTTCGACTTCATCCTCTAAAGCACTATTGGCAAATGCATTATGATCTGGCCAAAACAAATGTTCTGCATTTATTTCATATCCTGGAAACTTCTCATTTAATTGCAAAAGCACACGTCCTGTTCTTATTTCTATCGTTTTCATAATGGCCTTAAACCAGAGTTTTCCATCTATATTTACAATAGAAAGAGCGATCTTTTCAAAAGTAGGAATTTGCACCATATCCTTTATTTTTTGAAGCACTGCATTTCCTTTCATTTGCTCTGAAAGCTTATTATCATTTAGCGTAAAATAGGCACCATCATACCAATCTTCCAAAAGCTTTATATCATATCCTATTAAGCGCTCTTCCTCATCAACCCTTAAAGGATGAGTAAGTGCAAACATAGAAGAAATCATAAATTCCTCTTCAGTCATAATCTTTCCATTCGAAGAAAGAGGGCGAAAAGCATCCATAGATTCAAGAAATGCCAATATATCCTCATCATTTGTGGGATCAAAATTAAGATAGTTTTTAGCAAGCTCAAGGGGAATATTTTTTAATATATTAAGAAGCTCTCTTCTATATCTTTCTATTTCCTCTTTTCTCTTTTTAAGTCTATTTTCATCGTAAAGTAACGAGGCCTCACGACTAAATATATATCTCCAAAGGTGTTCCAGGTGTTTCTTTCTTTTTGATTTCTTTTTGTCTTCCAATAAATTTAAAAAATTAGCCTGAGCCACAATCATACTCTTTGATGCAAGTAAATTACCCACAAACTTAAAAACAAGACCAAGAATACTTGCCAAAATAAAGATGATAGAAAATCCTGCTATACCACTATATGGAAGGACAGCCTTTCCTATGATGATCTTCGTAAAAAGATTTACAAAATAACCCAGAAGGGCTATCATAGAGGTTCTCTTCAGGCCGTTTTTCCACAGAAAAGTACCTATAGATGATAATATGTATGGCACGTCAAGAAGAGACTTTGCATCTAATATTCCATCTTTTATTGACCTAAAAAGACGAAAAACCATCTATACCCTCCCTTTCTGTCCCTATAATACCTTTTATAAATATAGTTGTCAAGGAAAACTATTAAAGAAATATATATTTTTAAATTTGTCGAATTATATTTTTTATCTATTAATAAAATTTTTTATTTTTACAAGAAAAACCTATAAAACAAGGGAAAAATAGGCTAAAAAGCAAAAAGAATAAAACTTGACTGGCCTTTCTCTATATGGTAAAATAACTACAAAATTTTCAATAATTTTTTAAAAAAATTACAAGGAGGTGATAATAGTTATCAACCAAAATTCTTCTGTCCTATTTTAATTTTCAACTATCTCAAAATCTAAATCAAAGAAGGGAGGATTAGAAAGTGGAAGAAAGACAACAAGCGAAACACATTGTTTACGGGCTTAACGAGAAGCCCCCATTTGGTCTTTGGGTTATTCTGGGATTCCAGCATGTGTTAACACTATTTGGTGCAACTACTTTAGTACCTCTTATTTTGGGACCTGCAATAGGTATGAATCAGGTTCAAATTGGACACTTTATAAGTCAGGTATATCTCGCAATGGGTATCGCAACCTTTATCCAGGTATTTTGGTTAGGTAGTGGACTCCCAATTGTACAGGGTTCTTCGTTCTCATTCTTACCCCCATTTTTCTACATCATTAGTAAAACAAAAGATGGCGGAGTTAACAATGTAATGCAGGCTATAAGTGGCGCGCTCATCATGGGCGGTGTAGTAGAAGCTCTATTTGGTTATGGTAAAATTATAGGACTCTTAAAAAAGGTTCTTACTCCTGTAGTTATTGGACCAGTAATTATGCTGATAGGTTTTGGCTTAGCACCTGTTGCAGTAAATACTGCATCAAGCTATTGGCCTATTTCAATATTGGTTGTTCTTTTAATATTCATTTTCTCTCTAAGAGCAAAATCAAAAACTATAAACATACTTTCCATTATATCAGCTGTTGTTATAGGCTACTTAGTGGCACTTATCGGTACATTGGCTCATTGGTTCCCAGAAGGACACGCAGCATATATTAAACTTTCGACCATTTCTCAAACAGGTTGGTTTAACGCACCTAAACTCTTCCCATACGGTCCGCCAAAGTGGGATTGGGGATTTTTTGCCGCTATCCTTGCAGGTTACTTTGCATCCATGATAGAATCTGTAGGAGACTACCATTCTGTATCTTACGCAGCAGGCCTTCCTGATCCAGATGCAGATAAAATCAACAGAGGAATTGGAGCAGAAGGTCTGGCATGTATTATAAGTGGTATGGTTGGTGGTGTAGGAACCACAAGTTACACCGAAAATATTGGACTTATTAATATTACAGGTATTGCATCCCGTTACGTTGTAGGTATGGGTGCTCTAATCCTTATCCTCATGAGTCTTATTGGAAAATTCGGAGCACTTATTGCTACTATTCCTTCCCCTGTAATAGGTGGTGCATATATTGCACTCTTTGGTGTAATCGGTGGCCTTGGTATTCAAGTACTTACAAGAGCAGACCTAAAATCCCAGAGGAATATAATGATTATAGGAATCTCTGTATTATTAGGGCTTGGTATTCCTGCATATATTGGTCAGCATCACCTCACATTCAATCCCAAGTGGCTATCAAGCATTATAGATGCAATCCTTTCTACAGGTATGGCAGTTGCAGGTATAGTAGCTATATTCTTTGACCAGATCATCCCTGGTACCCCAGAAGAAAGAGGAATCAAAGAAAATTAATAGATATACAATAGGAACAAGTAGGGGCAATAACCCTTACTTGTTCCTAAATCCCCTTGACTTATAAAAAAAATAGTGTTATTATCCTCTCTGTATAAAACCTCATACAAAAAAGGAGTAATGCAAAATGTATGTTCCAAAAAAGGTATTTTTGACAAGTGGAGTAGGTATACATAAAGATAAACTAACAAGCTTCGAACTTGCCCTTAGAGATGCAGGAATTTCCTCATTCAACTTGGTAAAAGTGTCAAGCATATTTCCACCACATGCAGAGCTTATAGAAAAAGAAGAAGGTTTAAAAGAACTAAAAGATGGGCAAATCGTTCACTGTGTAATGAGTGAAATATCTACGAATGAGCCAAATAGGCTAATTGTTGCATCAATAGGCCTCTCTCTCCCCAAAGAACCACATCTGCATGGTTACTTGGCAGAATACAGCGATTTTGGAGTAGATGAAACAACTGCAGGGGAAAAAGCAGAAGAGATGGCAAATTATATGCTCCAAACACTTTTTGAAGAAAAAAAAATAGAAAGTCCTATAGCTATATCAAAAAGTGTAAAAAAATCAGCCTATGGAGACAAAGATAAAAGGTGGACAACAGCCATCGCAGCTGCTATACTTGTCCCATAATAGATATTGAGGAATTTCCTCAATATCTATTATGTCCCTACAAGAGGTATATTTGTAATTTGTGATACCTCCCATGTAAGTGCTCTTAAATCTTCTTTCTCTAAATTTCTTACATCTGTCTTCCCAAGTACCTGTGTAAGCATAGTAAGTTCATGTATTGTAGACTCAAGGAAATTTTCTATGCGCTTTGTAGATATATCTATCTTTAACCTCTTTCTCAATGTAGAATTTTGTGTAGCGATTCCCCAGGGACATTTTCCTGAATGACATATACCACATCCCTTACAACCCATAGCTATTAAGACAGCTGTTGAAATTCCTACAGCATCCGCACCCAAGGCCAAGGCCTTTGCTATATCTGCGCCATTTCTAATACCCCCTGAGACAATAAGACCTATATTATCTCTCATGTTTATTTCCATAAGTGCTTCATGGGCCTCAACTACAGCAGCCAATGCTGGTATACCTGTGTTTTCTAAAATTATATCAGGAGCCGCTCCTGTCCCTCCTTGAGCACCGTCTATAGTGATAATATCCGCACCTGCCTTAGCTGCAATCTTTACATCATCCTTTACCCTTCCAGCTGCATATTTTATTATAATGGGAACTCTTCCCTCTGTAATCTCTCTTAATTGATCTATCTTCATCTTTAAATCTTCAGGTCCTACAATGTCAAGGTGCCTGGAAGGGCTTACTGCGTCTGTCCCCATGGGTATACCTCTTATAGCAGATATTTCAGCTG
>JALVIU010000158.1 GCA_027028665.1 Candidatus Atribacteria bacterium
TTTGTAAAATCCAATGTTGTTGCTGTAAATATTGGAAAGGACCTTGCAGAGAAGTGGAGAAATATAATGGGTGGTAAGATGAAGCACTATTCTCGGCTATTGGAAGAGGCCTTTTCCCTTACACTCTCTGAGCTTTTGGAAGAGGCAAAAGAGGCAGGTTATGATGGCATTTTAGGGCTAAAGAGTGTAGCCCCAACTGTGGTGGATGGAGGGATAGAAATTACCCTATATGCAAACGGATTTAAGAGGATAAAAAAAGATAATGTATAAAAGATCTGTATCTATTATAATAGCTATTTTTTTATTATTAAATAGCACTTGGGCATTTTCCTATGATGTAGAGAGTTTGAATAAGAGGATAACCCTCTTTGTAACCTATGCCTTATCTAAAGAGGGATGGGAAGATAGGTTAAAGAGAAACTTTGAGAGGGAGTGGAGACTTTTGAATATGGATGCAAGATTGGTAGAGGCAATAAATGATGCAACCATTGAAACCATACATGATACTACATATATCAATAAACTCATAGCAGGCTATATTCCTGCAAGGGCAAAGGATGTGGCATACCATATATTGGAGAAGGCATTTAAAAGAAAAGACCTTCAAGATGCCATGAAAGAGGTTATTACGAGGACATATATCCGTATGTTTGAAGAGACGATGAATGAAAAACTCATAGAGCTCTTTGTTATGATAGGAAGGGATATAAACTATAGATATGGAGAAAAGATTACGAGGGATTTTATAGTTTATATAAATGACCTTATACAAAATGAGAAATTTGATATACTGGAGAAGGTATTTGATAAGGATGTACTTAAAGATTTCAGGCTCCACTATGATATCGCAAAACTTGGGGTAATTGGAGGGCTGGGTATACTTATTACCCTTGCTGTTATGAAAAGAATTGAAATAGGTTTTATGAAAAGGATTATATCTCGTCTTACTCCACAGGTCCTTTCAAAGACCATTTTAAGGCTTATTACCTGGGTTACATGGGTTTCTGTTATATGGGATCTTACCCATGTGAATGCAAATATAGAAAGGATCGGTCAGTGGCTTAAGGATCAGGATGATGTAAGGAATGCAGTCTTTTCCACCCTTTTGGATATAACTTACGAAAATGCCTTTTCATTTTTTCAAAAGGCTGCAGAGGATACAGCAGAGAGCTTTATGAGGTTGTATGAAGGGTTTTTGAATCAGGAGGGGGTAAAGTGAACCGTATTTATAGAGGGATTCTTATATTATTTACTGTATTGTCCGTATTTTTCAGTAGTGTCTCTTTTTCTGCATCTACAAATCCACGGGATAAACTTCTGGATAGCATCAAACTTGAACTTGAATTAAAATACAATGAGTGGCATATAAACCAGGCAATAGATGAGGCTGTAGATGAAAGCATTGAAAAGATAAAGAAGAAAACAGGATATTGGGAAAAGATTGTATCAAAGTTTTCCTCAAAAAAGGCAAGGGAGTTTGCAAAAATTATAGGAGAGCTTATCTTTGCCAATGATAAGCTAAATAAGAGACTTTCAGATTATC
>JALVIU010000159.1 GCA_027028665.1 Candidatus Atribacteria bacterium
CCTCGAAAACAACTACATAAATTCTCACCTTCAGATAAACATAGAGGAGCTTAACAGAAAATTATCTTTGCTCTATAAGAATATCTATATAAATTTTAGATCTCTTAAAGATCATTATACCCCGGACTATAATGAATTTCTCTTATATATTAAAAAAACATATAAAACTGGATATTATTATTCTTTGTCTCTTCTTAATGAAAATGGAAAACCTATACTTACATATCCTGAAGGAAAAAGGTATATTATAAATAGTAATATGATATACGAGAGCTTTAAGGCTTTAGAGGTAAAAAGATCTAACGGGTATGCTGTTTCAAGCAGGTTTATAAAATTAAAAAATGGTTCTTTACTTTTAGGGATCTACTTTATTATTAATACAGAAAATAAAAAACTTTATCTGGAGGGTCTTGTTAGATATACAGAACTCCTTAAATCAGTTATAGAAGATGAAGAAAAGAAGAGATTTTTTGTATATGAGATTACTGTGTTGGATGTAAAGAGGCATGAGGTAGTATCTCATATTTTAGAAAAAGATAAAATAAGGGATAGATTTATAATACAAAAGAGCTCTTTTGTGCGGCATCCTATATTAATAAAGGGTTATGTTACAAAAACGTTTTATATGAGAAAAGTTGTTAAAAAAAGAAAACCTGTATTTATTACTATGATGATTATCTCCTTTTTCCTTTCTTATTTTGTTTTTCTACTCCTTAATTACAGAAATAAGTTGAAAGTAGAGTATAATTTGAATGAATTCTTTACCTTTATAAATACGCTCTCTATAAAAAATACATCATGCGAAGACAATCTAAAGGATATTTCTGAATTTATAACTGACCATTTCGATGTAGATATAGCACTTCTTAAGATAAAAGAAAACTTTATTGTAAATAAATATATTTCTCCATCTTTTATTGTACCTGAAGAAGATATTCCAGATGCCCCTTTAATTTTAGATAGAAATTTTGATTTTAGAAAATGGATAGACAATGATAGAGTGCAAAAGATTATCATGTTTCCTATAAAAAGGGAGATTAAATATGGCCTTTTAATATTTGGATTTTATAGAAAGTTGATTTGTAAAAAGGAATTTTTAGACCTTGGACAAAAGATTGTATATAGACTTGCATACTATTATGAGATAATGAATACAAGAAATAGATTAATAGAGTCAGAGCGAAGATATATAGAGTTTATTGAAAATGCCCCAATAGGTATTAATATAATCCAGAAGAGAGACCAGGATAAGGAGCCAGTGCTTGTATATCAAAATCCGAAGATGTCTGAAATTATAGGATATAAATCTGAAGAGATTTTTGGTAAACCTCATTGGTATTATGTTCATCCAGAATATATACCTCTAGTAAAAGAAAGAATAGTAAAGAGATTAAAGGGTGAACATGTTACAGAGATGTATGATATAAAAATAATAAGAAAAAGTGGTGAGGTAAGGGATGTAACGATCTTTCCAAAGAAGACAACCTTTAAAGAAAAGCCTGCTATAATTACATATATGGTAGATGTAACAGAAAAGAAGGCAATAGAAAAAGATATGATAAACAAACAGAAACTTGAAATTATAGGGACATTTGTTGGTGGTTTTGTTCATAATCTTAATAATGTTCTTACAGGAATGATAGGTTATGTGAATATATTAAAGTTTAAAATTTTTGAGCTTCCGAGGGAAAAGATATTAGAGTATCTTTCTATCTTAGAAAATATTTCCAATCAAATGAAGGAGATTTCAACAAATCTTCTTTTTGTTACTAGAAAACGAGAATATAAAGTGGAAAATGTGGACATGATTTTACTTATAGAAAATCTTATATCTCTTGTAAAAGTTTCTAATAAAGATAAGGATATAAAATTTATAAAGACATTTCCTCAGAATAAGAAGGTTATAGTACGAGGTGATGTAGGATATCTCAATCAGGTGTTTTTGAATATTATATTAAATGCTATAGATGCAATAGATAAGAAAGGAAATATCATAATAAGTTTTAATGAAATGGGTGATAGAGTGAAGATATCTATAGAAGATACAGGAAAGGGTATGTCAAAGGATATAATTAATCACATATTTGAACCATTTTTTACTACAAAGAAAAAGGGAACAGGTCTTGGATTGTATACAGTATACAAGGTAGTAAAGGATATGGAAGGAGAAGTAAAGGTCTATTCAGATGAAGGAAAGGGCACACGTTTTGACATTTATCTTCCGAAAGGTACGGCAGATATAAAGGAGTATAGAGAATCTTTAGAAGAGGTAAAGCCTGTTCATGAAAAGAAATTAATACTTGTTGTAGATGATGATAGCGGAACATTAAAGATAGCAGAAGAAATGCTCTTATCTTTGGGTTATGAGGTTATAGGAGTAAATAATCCTGAGGAAGTTATTAGTATATATAAAGAACACCAAGATGATATATCCCTTGTGATATTAGATATAATAATGCCTGGTATAAATGGGATAGAGCTTTACTTTAAAATAAAGGAAATAAATAAGGATGCAAAAATAATTCTCTCATCTGGATATGCGACAGATAATCTTAGAAAAACTCTTAAGGAAAAGGGCCTTAATATTTTACTTCCAAAACCTTATGATCTTAAGACCTTATCTGTTATAGTAAAGAAATTTATAGATTCTCAATAATATGGGTGAGAGCTTCTATAGCTTCTTCAAGAGATAGCTCTCCTACAATGTTCCCCTGGGTTTTACCAGCTCCACCTTTTATCTCAGGATATTTTTCTTTTAATTTAGTAACAAGCTCTTTGATAGATAGTATCTGGGATACGAGGATAAATCTGTCTTTTGTCTTTAAAACAAGAAGATCCTCCTCATGAGATATCTTTGCAAGAGGGACTACTACATATTCTTCACCCTCATAATACTTTATTGTGTACTTTTTAACCTTTTTTTGAGGTAAATCTTGTGCTATTTTTTCTGCGAGAATCGTTCCTATCTTTGCGATCTCTGTTTTTTCTTCTTTTAATTCTTTTAAGAGTTTTTCTCCTTTTTCTGGTAATTTTTGATAAGGAACTTTAAAGATGCTGGATAGATTTTGTACTATATGTATGAGATTTAATGCATACCTATCTGCACGATGCCCAGATATAAAGTATATCCGAGTAAGCCCTCCCTTTACCCTCTCTTTCTTTATTATAAGGATTGTACCTATTTTCCCTGTATTTTCTACATGAAATCCACTACATGCAGCAAGGTCAAGTCCTGGAATTTCTATAAGTCTTATAGTATCTGTGGGGTGGAGTTTGGGGGATAGTTTCTTTCTGAGGGGAAAATGTTTTGCCTCATCATATGTGACAAGCTTTTCTCTTACAGGTAAACATTTTCTTATTATATTATTTGCCATCTCAAGTGTCATTTCTATTTTTTCATCTGATATATCCTTTATATCGAGGTCTATGGTGGAGTATTCTTCTCCCATATGGAAGCTTAGTGTAGGAATCCCTGTGATTTCTATAAAGCATGCAGAAAGAATATGCTGGGATGTATGTTGTATCGCTATGTCTTCTCTCCTTTTTTCATCGAGTTCTATTTCACATTCTCTACATTTAGGGTCTTGTTTGAGTACGGCCCATATTTCTTTATCTGATTGTCTTACCTCTATTATGGGGATCCCATTTATCTTTCCTCTATCTCCAAGTTGCCCTCCCTTCCCATCTGGATAAAGGGGGTTTTTATAAAAGGATACCCAGAATTTTCCTTCTACCTCTTTTATCTCTTTTATTTTGTACATTTTATCCTCCATAAACTTTTATAATGAATAACACAAAAGATTATACCACACTATTGTATAAAAATACATTTTGATATATAATAAAGGTTACTTTAATACTATTCAGAAATAAAGAATAAAGGGAGAAAAATGTATTATAAAAGACTTTATCTTCAGGATATGGGAGGACTTCTTACAAAGGATGGTAGAAGAATAAAGAGAAATATTATCTTTCGCTCAAATGATCTAAACAGGATAAAAAGAGAAGAGATAGAAAGACTTGCATCAATCCCTATACGTCACGTAATAGATTTAAGACAGAGAAGATATGTATATAAATATCCTGATAGGTATGTAGCAGAAGTCGTTACTCATTTACCCGTAGAGGCAGCAGAGTTTAAGGGCGTAACACCTGTAAAGATCTTTTTTAGAAGGGTAGATTGGAGCAAATATCCATTGGATGCCTTGTATATTGCTATGCTTAATCAAAATAGAGAGAAAGTTTTAAAATTTTTTCATGCCCTCTTGGATAGGCCAAATCCTGTACTTGTGCACTGTACAGCTGGAAAGGATAGGGCTGCGGTGTTTACTGCATTACTTCAGTTTGCACTTGGTGCATCAGTAGATGATATACTCCTCTCTTATGAAAAGATTCAGGATCATCTAGAAGAAAATTTATTTTTTTATATAAAGGCTTTAAGTAAGATTACTCCTTTACCTGATATAGTTCTTTCTATTGATGTAAAGAATCTTGAGAATCTTATAGCATATATAGAAAGGGAGTATGGAGGAATTAAAGGATTTTTGAGAGATATTGGATTTAAAAGACTTAACGAACTTAGAGAAATGTATCTTGAGGAGACAGAGTATTAGATTTTTATTTCCTTCTATTATACTCTCAATATATAAGTAAGTGCGAAAATTTACTTTTTCCTTTCTAATAAAGAATATTTATCCCTTTACTCTTAAACCTTATTTTTCTTTCTCATATGATAAGTGAGGGGGTTCACAGGTTCTTCTTTTTAAGAGAGAAATAATACATATCAGCTCTCTTTTGATTGCGAAAGTAAGCATATCCAAAACCTTTCTTTAGTAAAAAATTTAATTTTTTAATATTTTAATAGGAG
>JALVIU010000160.1 GCA_027028665.1 Candidatus Atribacteria bacterium
GTCCTGTATATAATATATTATTTTTCGCAAGATCTACCAATTCCTTCTCTATATCTACATTATTCAAATCTCTCCTAAATAAGATATCATCCACAACTTTCACTTTAGGATCGGGAAGTCTATTATATTCTACATTTTTTATATGTCTTTTGTTAGTAGTTTCAAGAGGCAGAATAGACTTTTGTTTGCTTAAAGCTCTTTTTAGCTCATCTTCAAATACAACTTCTTTTCTTTTATAAAAAGGTGTGTCTACATTAGCAATATTTTCTGCTATAACCTTTTGCCTGAGTAAAGAGGCATCCATAGCCTTCTTTAATACATCTAAAGTAAAATCACTCATAATATCACCTTTCTTTATTAACTCGCAAGTAAAAGTTCTGTATCCGCAAGAGACTCTATAAGCTTATTTCCGATTTCATTTAGATCATTCATCGTTATACCTGCACGCTCTACAACCACCTCTTCTATAGGATACATAAGTCCATCCACTCCAAGACCAAAACCCATCATGAGAACAATAGCATCAGAAAGATGAGTAATATCTATTAGATTTGCCTTTCCTGTTTTATTTTCTACCGTTAAGGGCTCATGATGATATCGAATGGCTTTAACTAATTCTTCTGGAAAATTCCACTTTTCCGCCACTTTTGCTCCAATCTCTGCATGATCAAATCCCAGGATCTCTTTCTCTGCTTTCATAAATGGAACCTGCTCAGTCTCCACATATTTTAGTATTTCTTCAAACTCTTCTTTCATATAAGCATTTAACACTACCTTTCCTATATCATGCAAAAGTCCCGCAACAAAGGCAGTCTCAGCAGATCTAAATCTTATCCTTTTTGCCAACAATCTCGCAGTCATAGCACAACTTATAGAGTGCTTCCAGAGTTCCCCCTGTGCAAGGCCATACCCTTCCACCTCTCTATTTAGTAAATTATAGGTAGAGGCAGCTATTATTAAGCTCTTTAAGGTAGAAAATCCCAGTATTACTATAGCATCCGTAATAGTAGCCACCTTCCTTGGGAAACTATAATATGCAGAGTTAGCAAGTCTTAAAATTTTTGCAGTAAGCGCCTGGTCAGAAGAGAGAACCTCTGCAAGCTGATTTACATGTGAACGAGGGTCATCTATAAGTTCCAATGCCCTCATGACAAGCGCAGGTATAGCTGGAAGCTCATCTATTTTGGCAACTACTTCTTCCATACTAATTTTACCCATTAATATATCCTCCCTATCTCCTTTTATCGATAAATTTAGGAGCAACTATTTTTTCATTAAAGTAACTTTTTATAGCCTCTTTATTCTTTTCCATCTCTAAAATATCATTCTTTAAAGTATCCTTTAATTTTTTTACGAAGGCTTCATTTCTTTTTCTTTTTTCCATACATATATTAATTATTCGGGAAAAATTTTCGCGATCTTTATCGGTTAATACATATTTTTTCTTGGGAAAACTTTCGATAAGAGAGATAATTTTATTCTCCTCTTCAAGTATGGAAAATGCACCATCTATATCTGCTTTTTTTAAAAACTCATACTC
>JALVIU010000161.1 GCA_027028665.1 Candidatus Atribacteria bacterium
TAGGGGTGATACTTTCCCTTCCCTTTACCACTATTATAATAAAGGATGCATTGGATACAACTGATAAAGAGCTTAAGTATATCTCATATCTTGATGGGGCAACCCCCTTAGAATATTATCTAAATATTGTACTTCCCCAGATCTATCCCACAATTGTGCCACTTATGACACTTGAGTTTATAAAATCCTTTAAGGTATTCAATCTCGTTTATCTTATGACCCAGGGTGGTCCACCTCTTCTTGAGGGCTTTAGTGAAAAAAGTATTGTGGGTGCCACAACTACCTTATCATTTCTTGCATATACCATATTTAACGAAAATGATGATCCTGTGTTTGGTATAGCTTATTCGGTGATAATTGGTATTATTATTCTATCCTTTTTGTTTTTACTCTTTTTCTCATACCATATCACAAAAAGATATAAAAGATATAAGGGAATATATGTGTTTTTACCCCTTATCTTCCACATATTAGGTTATATATCCTCTTTAGGAATTGGAAAATGGGAACTTCTCCTCATCCTTTTATACATTCCACCACTTTATTTTTATATAAAGAGGTCGCGTGCATATAGAAAGGTATTTTTATACTCCTTTTTGGTAGATATTGGCATAAACACCCTTTTTATATTTATGAAAAAAACACCTTTTTCTTTCTCTGTGGGGACTATCTTTACATTCTTTATGCTTTTATTTATAAGACCCCCTATAAATATTGTATTGAAAAGGAGAAAAGGATATGGGGAATTTTACAAAAATACATCTTATTGGCTGGGGATAATCATATCAGGAGCCCTTACTTTTATTCAAAGGAATTTTATAGAAACTCTTTTGATAGGTATAGTTTCCTTACTTTTCCATATTATGGATGTGCTGAAATTTGCAACATTAGGGGTACTTGTCTTTGCCTTATTTAGCCTTAAGGGACCTGGGGCAAAGATCATCATACTCATACTTCTATTTATGGTTATTATGGTAAAGGACAAAGGGATAAAAAAAGACAATCATCCACTATTTCATATAATCATTGTAATATACCTATTTATAATCCTACTACCATTTTACAATATCTTATGGATAAGCTTATCATCAAAGAATACACTTCTTATAAATTCGCCCATCCCCATCCCTGTCACACTATCCAATTTCTATAAACTCCTACATGAAGAGGGATTTTTACTATATCTTAAAAATACCCTGTATGTGTCCTCTCTTTCCTTTTTACTTTCTATAATTGTATCCTTTCCTTTTGCCTATTTTATAACAAAGAGAAATTTAAGTATGGTAAGCAGGCTGGCAAAAAATGGTCTTATATATATATCTGCATTTACAGGCATATATACACTTCTTCCACTTTATATAATATTTAGAACCCTCCATCTGTTAAACAGCCTTAGTGCACTCTCCTTCGTATTTGTCTTAAATGTACTTCCCGCAGCTATTATCACCATAGAGGGTGCACTTTCCAATCTTTCTCCTTCTTATGAAGAGGCAGCAGCCCTTGATGGTGCAGGAAGGACAAGGAGTTTATTGTATAT
>JALVIU010000162.1 GCA_027028665.1 Candidatus Atribacteria bacterium
GGGTAATACCATGCATTATGATTCTCCCTCCGTGTTTATCCAAGCTCTTTAGGTATTTTGCCATCTCTGGTCTATGCTCGAGGGTTATACTCTTCTTTATAGCAAAGTCTAAGAATATAGGATAAAAAGCCATAGCAAAAGGAAGATGTTTTTTCTTTAGATAATTAATAGTTTCTTTTAGTAGCTTTATATTATAGCCAGGATTTATATCTTCTATCCTTATCAGTGCCTTTGGGATAGATGTATGATTTTCTCCTACTATATCATGTAAAAAATCTGAAAATGCAATACCTGTAAGCCCGTAAAATGGGTCACTCAAGGCAAGCCATAGGTTTTTTGTTTTGACAAAGATAGGGATTCTATCTTTTAGATTGGATAAATATCCGTACACTTTTCCTTCCTTTAACTTTATTATTGGAGCCATTGAATCCAATGTATTAAATAAAACCGTATCTCTATAAACAAGATATGGGTATTCCAGGCTATATTCCATAAATTGAAAGGATGTAGATACATTGTTTTCTGTTAGTACTTCAGGATCAATACCTATGAAGCAGTTATCTTTTTTTCTCTCTTTTATAAGGTCTAATATAGCTTGGGGTACTTTATTGTCATTATCGCTTACAAAGAACAGTATATCAGCTCTCATTGCCTTTGCGATATCAAAGGAGGAAGTAGTATAAGGATATACATTTAATTTAAAGTGACCTAATAGATTACTTAACATTACCATATCCCTTTTTCTTTCTGCTATGACTATAGCATTTTTGGTGTAGGCAAGATTAGAGAGATATATATTTATTGCAATTACAAGAAAAATTATCTTAAAAAGGTCTTTATATTTCTTCTTTCCCATTATAAAGTAAAGTAAAAATCCAAAGATTACCAGAATTAGTGAAATTATGAAGAATAAGCCTCCTGTCATCTTTGCTACCTTTTTTACCTCTGTATTTTCTTCTTTAAATATAATTTTTTTATAACTTATTTTTTTAGGAATATTTATATGCTTTGAGTTCTCTTCTTTCTCAAAGGGCAAGTTAGAGAATTCATATCCCAATCCTCTTAGGCTATTAATAACCTCTTTCAGATAACTGATATTTATAAATGAGTGAAAATACAGTATCCCAAATGCATCTTTGACATATTTTAGCTTTTTTGCTTTTTCTACTATCTGAGCAATAGATTCAGAAGGATTTTCCTTACTTATATATCCCAAATTTGGAGTAAGGATATATAAGTTTATATCAGGATTATATATTATGTATGGAAGTGCTTGAGTAGATCTGTATGTATGATTACTTAACTGAATTGTTCCAATGTAATAATTGAAATATTTGCCTACAAGATCCATATAGTCTGGGGGAAATGCAAACTCTGATGGCATAAATCCTATAGGGGTTATCCCTACCTCCTTTGAGAGAAAAAAGGCCGTGCCTATTCTATTTTCAAAGTATTCTTTGAAATGCGGTATTGGTTTATCCATTTTTATATCCCAAAATTCTGCATCTCTGACTGCTTTCTCCTTATAATATCGTCT
>JALVIU010000163.1 GCA_027028665.1 Candidatus Atribacteria bacterium
TCCCGAAGATAAAGTTAATGTAAAGTGAAAGATAATGGAGGTGTTTTATGGATAAGAAAAAGATAACTGAAAAGATGAGTTGGGGAAAGAAAAATAGAATGAGAAAGATTATTCAGGATGATGGTAGGGTTGTAATGCTTGCACTGGACCATGGATATTTCTTAGGTCCTACAAGGGGTATGGAGCAACCTGCCAAGGCACTTGAGCCACTTATTCCACATGTGGATTCACTTATGCTTTCACCAGGAATCCTCACATCATCTGTGGACCCAGCTTTTAAAGGAGGAATTGTACTTAGATCTTCAGGTGGATCGTCTATTATATCTGATGATCTATCAAATGAAGGTATAATACTTACACCTCTTGAGGCAATAAAGCTCAATGCATCTGCAATGGCTATATCTATTTTTGTAGGTTCTAAATATGAAAAACAAACACTTATGAATCTTGCTCAGACTATAAATGAGGCATCTAAATATGAGATGCCTGTGTTGGCAGTTACCGCGGTAGGTAAAGAGCTTGAAAAGAGGGATGCAAGATTTTTGTCTCTTTCTTCGAGGATAGCTGCGGAATTTGGCGCAGATATTGTAAAGACCTATTACTGTGAAGATTTTGAAAGAGTAACAACCACATGTCCAAAGCCTATAGTTGTTGCAGGTGGACCAAAGCTTGAAACAGAGCTTGATGTATTCGAACTCTGCTACAATTCCATTCAGGCAGGTGCTGTTGGTGTAGATATGGGCAGAAATATATGGCAAAACGAAGATCCAGGTGCAATGGTTCAGGCAATAAAAGCTATAGTGCATGATAATTATACACCAAAGCAGGCAGAAGAACTCTATAATGAATTAAAGAATAAGAATAAATAAAGTGTAATACCCACACCCCCTCCTTCTTTAAATAAAAGAGGGCCAAAATCGGCCCTCTTTTTATTAATATATTCTATAGTTCGTGATAATAAGCAATAAACTTTTTACTTGCATACAGGATGCAGGATAGTCTTCAAGACTGGAAGCATTTTTTTTATCCATATATTATTTACCCTATCATAAAACTTTGTATCGCTATTTATTGCAAATGGAATATGCGCTTTATCCAGTTCACAGGCAACAAAATTTGCAAATATTTTCTGTTCTTCTTGGGAGTAGTGATTTCCTTTATTGTAGTCACCAGGCATCCACGCACCTACCCATGTATATATACCTGTCTCTTTTTGCCATCTAAGGGCTGTTTTTATTTTGTTTCTTATGATCTCTTTTTCTTTTTCTGTCCCTTTTGTCCATAATTTTTTTGGATTTGTTTTGGAAGGCCCAGATGCATAAAAGTGCCATTCTGCCATCAGATATCCATTTGCCTTACTTGGAATCACAAGATCTTTTAAATGCTCAGGTGATGAACGTACAACAGGAGATATAAATATAATCCTTTCAGGGTTTGTTTTTCTTATTTTTGCAACAGCTTTTTCATAGAATTTATTTAATATATCAGGTCTTTTATTTAACTTACTGGTAACTTCTATTATAAGATCAAAAGAT
>JALVIU010000164.1 GCA_027028665.1 Candidatus Atribacteria bacterium
TGGTATACCTATTATAAATAAAAGAGTCTCTGTTACTCCTATATCAATAATTGCAGAGGCAACAGATGAAAAAGATTATGTAGAATTTGCAAAAATTATGGATAGTGCAGCAGAAGCGATCGGTATAGATTTTATCGGTGGTTTTTCTGCTCTTGTGCACAAAGGATATACTAAAGGAGATGAAATACTCATTAGATCTATTCCAGAGGCCTTAAGTATTACAAAAAGAGTCTGTTCTTCTGTCAATGTAGCGACAACCAGGGCAGGTATCAATATGAATGCAGTACGACAAATGGGAGAAATTATCAAGAAAACATCAGAACTTACAGCAAAACAAGGCGGAATAGGTGCTGCCAAATTGGTAGTATTTGCAAATGCACCAGAGGACAATCCATTTATGGCAGGGGCATTTCACGGGGTAGGAGAACCAGAATGTGCAATAAATGTCGGGATAAGTGGACCAGGAGTGGTGAGAGCTGTACTTGAGAAACTAAAAGATGCGCCTTTTGACGAAGTAGCAGAAGCTATTAAGAAAACTGCATTTAAAATTACAAGAATGGGTCAGCTTGTAGCACAGGAGGCATCAAGATTGCTCGGTGTACCTTTTGGTATTGTAGATCTTTCTCTTGCACCTACACCTGCCATTGGTGATAGTGTTGCACATATCCTCGAAGAAATGGGGTTAGAAAGTTGTGGGGCACCAGGGAGCACAGCTGCACTTGCATTATTAAATGATGCTGTTAAAAAAGGCGGCGCTATGGCTTCTTCTCAAGTAGGCGGATTAAGTGGTGCATTTATACCTGTAAGTGAAGATGCAGGAATGATCGAAGCTGTACAGAAGGGTTCTTTGAGTATTGAAAAATTAGAGGCTATGACTGCTGTTTGTTCTGTAGGCCTTGATATGATTGCTATTCCAGGTGACACACCTTCATCTACTATCTCTGCAATAATTGCAGATGAGGCCGCCATTGGAGTAATAAATAATAAAACTACAGCTGTCCGCATTATTCCTGTACCTGGAGGGCATATAGGGGAGATGGTAGAGTTTGGAGGACTTTTAGGAAGAGCACCTATTATGGAAGTAAATAAATTTTCAAGTGAAAATTTTATAAAAAGAGGGGGCAGAATCCCTGCACCTTTAAATAGCCTGAGAAATTAGGAGGGAAAAAATGGATGAAAACCTGAAGGTACTGATGATTGATGCACAAAGCTCTTTCTATAGAGTAGATAGATACAAAGTAGGTGAATTTTTCGGCCCTGTGGATTTAGGGCTTTTTCTTTCAGGAAAGTATAATAGCCTAAATATTGGAACAGGACTTTTGGCAGGGTCAATATTTCCTGGCTCTAATAGACTTATATTTACAGGCTTTTCTCCTGCATGGGGTGGTTTTTATGTATCTTCCATGGGTGGTGCAGGTCTTGTATTTGATAATCTGGGTATAAATATGTTTTCCATAGTAGGAAGGGCATCAACTCCATCTGTGCTTTATTTAAACAGAATTCATGGTGAAGAAATACAAGTAGAGCTCTATCCTATTAATGTAAAAAAGATATGGTCTTCTGAACCTGGAGGTATCTATTCCCTTATGGAATATGTGTATAATCAATTTGGGGGAAAATATCTCACAGACCCGAGGATTCTTGCAACAGGCCCTGCAGCAGATGCTACAAATTTTGGAGGCATTGCCTCATGCCCTATTGAAAATAAAAAGCTTACCCCTGTAGATACATGGGCAGGAAGGGGTGGTTTTGGGTCTAAACTTGTAAAAGAACATAATATATATGCAATTATATATGGAGGAACATATATAGATGAGGATTTCAGAGATAAAAAGGTAGTGGATCAATGGTTTGTAAACAAGTATCAGAAAAAAATGGCAGCAAAAGACATAGAGGCAACCACCAAATACAGGTTTGACCCAAAATTTCAAACAGGTGGTACATTTGGTGTAAACTATTATACTATGGGAGGAAGACTCCTTGCATTTAATTACAAAAGTCTATATATGAGTGAGGATGATAGGGTAAAACTCCATAAAGATTTTATATTAAATCACTATCTTAAACAATTCAATGAAGAAACAATTATACCCAAAAAACAAAAAACCTGTGGAGAGCCGTGTGTGGCTGTATGTAAAAAGATGAATGGAATATACAAAAAAGATTATGAGCCATATCAAACAATGGGGCCTCTCTCAGGTATATTTGACCAAAGAGCTGCTGAAAAATTGGTTCACCATGCAGATATGTATGGTTTTGATGCAATATCTGTAGGTGGAGTAATCTCATGGCTTATGGAAAATCTTGCAGAAGGTAAGATAAATCCTGAAGAACTTGGCATTAGCAAGAAACCTATATTTGACCTTAAAAATTTTGATGTGATAGAGACATCTATGCATAATGCATCTGTAGGCATAGAAATACTTGATGCTATTATAGAGAAAAGGGGTATTTTAGATCTGAGCAATGGTGCAAGGCAGTTTGCCAAAAATCTTGCACGGAAAAAAGGAAAAGAGGTGTTTGATTCATTTGTATATGTGGCATTTGCAAGAAGGGGATGGGTTGTTCCAAACCAATATTGGACACCTGGTACACTCTCTCCAATGCCTATTATGGGTAAATACTACATGTATTACGGTCCAGACTTTTTACCACCGAGAGAACTTGGAAGGGTAAATGCAGAAAGATTTAAAAAAGAAATTATACTGGATAACATTGGCATGTGCAGATTTCATAGGGGTTGGGCAGAGGATATGATGCCAGATGTTATAGAATCTTTATATGGGTTAAAAGATAGATTTTTAGAGAGCATAAACATCCTCACAAGCAGAATAAATTCTCGAAATGCAAGTGTATTCTGGGAATCTGCCCGTACCATTGACTTCTTATATGAGTTTATAAGGAGAAAAGTAGAGGTAGAAGGAAATAAAGATAAAGAACTCTTATCATGGTTCGATGCATTTAATCATGATAAAAATGAGGCAGCTTTGAGTTTCTGGTATGAAATACACAAAGGTATCCAGGAATCTCTGAGAGAATTTTAAAAAAATAAGGCCCTGATATTAATCAGGGCCTTATCAGCTCTCTAATCTCTGAGCCATGTTCTTTTAGCCATTCATAAATAATCCTTCCCTCATTGGGAAGATTGAAATCTTTTACACCCAAATCCATATATTTTTTTACATCTTCTGGGGTATAATTCACACCAAACTCTACCCTTGGTCTTATACCTTTCTCAAGTGCCATAGCTATAGTCTTTAACTCTGCCTCTTTTACCTTTGGATGGCTACGTTCTCCAGGATGTCCAATGCTCATAGAATAATCGTTTGGTCCAAACTGCACCATATCTATCCCCTCTATGGATAAAATCTCATCAAGATTCTCTACTGCCTCTTTTTTTTCAATCATTATAGCAATAACTACATCATTCATGGCCTCTACATAGGAAGGCTTACCAGATTCTAAAAAATACCCTGTATTACGACGACTCGCTGCACCATTTAAACCCCTTGTATCTGGCGTCTCTGCCCTTACAATACGTACACACTCCAGGGCATCTTCAGGGGTCCTAACATCTGTAAATAGTACATTTTGGATACCTGCACCCAGGGCTCTTTGTGCAATAAATGCCCTATTATTTTGATCAATCTTTATCATGGATGACATATCAAATAGCTCTACCGCTCTTGCAAAATTTTCAAGGTCATGAAGGTCCCATGGGGCATACTCTCCCAAAAATTCTACATAGTCAAATATACCAGTATAACCCACAATCTCTACTATTCCTGGCCAGATACTCAAAAGACGGGTGCTTACTGTAGGTTCACCCTTTCTTATCTTTTCTCTCAACCTATTTTTTCTCACTGCCCTCTCCTAACATGTAAGATGCAAAACAAAATTGGTATCTGGCTCTCCAAGATGCTTTATGGCATCTGGTGTTTTTTCTATTATAAGTTCTACACCTCTTTTTTTGGCCTCTGCCTTTACCTCTTCCTCGATAGGCAGGCTTCCATAATGTCCTGTGCCTATAACCAATTTCTTACAATTCCATGGGATATTCTCATGCACCGTAAGTGGTGTATGTCCATACTTAAATTTCTGTTTTCTTGATTCTTCCTTCCTCCTATAGCTTATTTTTCCATTATCTATTACTATATCATCTCTGTACACCTGTCCATTTATCCTGATTCTTCCAAAGCTAATCTCTTCTACTTTCATTCTCACCATCCCCTTCCTTTAGTAGTATGGAGAAAATAGAATATATTTTACAGATGATTTATATACATTCTTTTTATTAAACTCTAAGGTGATAGGATTAAAAGGTGTGTAAATAAAATACTTTTCACCACTTAAAAATCGAAATCCTTTAACAGATAATACTACTCCCTTTTTGGAAACAATTATAGCCTTTCCATCTTTTTCTATTTTAATAATATCTACATTTTTATAAAGTTTGGCATTTTCTTTTATATACCCTGTATCATATTCAATGCCCAGATAATTTGGCTCTTTCCCTTTAAAAAGCAGAGTATATGAAGTTTTATAAACAGGCTTTATTTCTCTGTCTCTTGTTATAAAAATATATGCAATGTCTTTTATAGAATAAATGGCTATGTATGAGGCAATTATAGGTTTTAAGAACTCTTTTTCAATATAAGAGGAATTAGTTATACATTTGAGTTTCTTGGGAAGTAAATCATTCTCAGCTATGAGTTTGTTGAGATCTTCCTTCATTACAAATCTGGCATAATAAGCAAAAGGTGTAAGAAGTCCTTTTACTTCAAATTCCTGGACAGAGCTTTCGGTATCAGCATACCCATAGAGAACCTGGAAAAAGAGAAGAGAG
>JALVIU010000165.1 GCA_027028665.1 Candidatus Atribacteria bacterium
CTCTACTGCCCTTCCTACATCAGCATATGTTGCATTGGAATGACCAACAGACACCAAAACCCCTCTCTTTGATAGCTCATGCCCCAGTTCAAGAACACCTCCAACCTCAGGGGCCATAGAGATCTCGGATATATACTCTACATTATCTATCAGATACTTCGTCATACTTCTGGTAGGAGGATATATATACTCTTCAGGCTGTGCCCCTTTTTGTTCCTTTGAAAAAAATGGGCCTTCAAGATGAAGACCTGGCATATATGGAAGTTTTTTCCTTTTATAGAAAACATCTTCTTTTATCTTTTTATATATTTCTATAATTTCTTTTATCCTATCAAAAGGGAGGGCAATAGTTGTAGGCAAGAAGGTGGTAACACCCATTTTTTTCTTCCATAGGGCCATTTCTAAAAAAGCCTCCCTGGTGCCCTCTGATACGTCGTACCCGCCTGCCCCATGGGTATGAATATCGATAAAACCAGGGGAAACAAAAAGTCCTTGTGCATTTAACTCTAAATCAATATCAAAAGTATTATCTATACTGCTTTCATAAATACTTACAATCCTGCCTTCTCTAATGAGCAAATTCCCTATAAACATTCTAAATGGCGTAATAATTACTCCACCTTTTATGAGTATATCCATCTTCTTCCTCCATTAAGAAATGCTTTCAAAATCATGTTTTGCAGCAAGTGCAGCACCCCCAAAAAGTGTTGCATTCTCTTGAAAAAGACTTTTTCTAATCTCTAAATTTTCATATATAGAAGATGGCTCTACATATTTCCCGATACTTTCCCATATAATAGGTGAGATAATATTCCATGCATGAGTAATAGAGCCAGTTATTATAACTGTTCTCGGAAGGATCAAATTTACTATATTTACTATACCTATACCCAAAATTTTTGCCCCTTCCTTTACTACTTTTAAGGCCTTTTTATCTCCGCTGTTTGCCTTATCTATTATTTTCCTTGCAAACCCTATAATTGTTTCATCAGAGGGGAATTTCTCTTTTGTAAGGAAAAGATAATTATCCACCATAACCTTATCAGATACAAGATCTTCAAGATAATAAACTTTTCCATTTTCTATATTAACAATAGTTGCACCTATTTCACCTGCACTCATCCCCATCCCTTTAACAATACTATCATTTACCATAATGGCGCCACCCACACCCTCCCCTACTGTCATATAGAATATAGATTCTCCGTGAGCACAGTTATGATTTGTAAACCATATCTCTCCAATAAGAGAAGTAACTGCCCTGTTATCCATAACCACGGGTATGTCGATATCCTGAAAGAAATTCAATACATTCACATTTTTCCACTTCATATGTGTAGAATTTATAATTATTCCCTCTTTAGATATTACATTTCCAGGAAGTGAAAGACCTATTCCCCTTACTTCCCTTCCTTCAGGGGTCTCAAGCAAAGAATCTATGGAATTCTTTAAAACAGTTAAGTACTTCTTAGGGCTACTTTCCTTTGCCCTGCATTTTCTCTTTACAACCTTTGAAACATCACCTCTTAC
>JALVIU010000166.1 GCA_027028665.1 Candidatus Atribacteria bacterium
ATCCAATAATTTCATCAAGTGTAAGCTTATAACTTTCTATCTTTTCTGCATATCTGTTTATGTTTACAATATCTTCTGTAAGGGTAGAGCTTCCATAAATAATAAGTTCTGCCTCTTTTATAACCTTCTCTGCCTTTACCGTAAGAAGCTCAGGGTCTCCAGGTCCTGTTCCTACTATATATACCTTATCCCAATTTCTCTCCATAATCACTATCCCTCTTTATCCTTTACCTTTCAGATATAAACTATTTTCTTTATTTTGTCAACTTATGGAGTTTTTAAGAATATAAAAACAGGGAGGGATAACAACCTCCCTGTTTTTGGTGAGAGAGAAGTAAGGAGAAATAAGATTTAAATTGTATAAATATAAAGGAGATAAGAATCCACAGACTTCCCTAATAAACTACTTCTGCCCCAGAAAGAGAAGTCTCTTCTTCTATCAAGTACTATCAAGAGGAATCAAGGCAAAACAAAATAATCCCTCCTTTCCCGCGAGGAAGTGATTATAAATCCGGCACTGGATCGGTCTCCTGGCTTATGGATCACCCTACTTACCTCACCTTCCCAGGTATGTAAACCCAGTGGCATATTGAGGTGTTCGTCCCCAATCACAGTAGCGCGTCTGCGGTGGATTTTCACCACTCTTCCCGGCATCCAGTCCGGTTTCCCTATTTAGTTATTTAATTAAAGAATAGCATAAAAACACTGTGATGTCAATAAAAAACACAACTATCTTCTAAAATACTTAAAAGGGGCATTTTCTACAAAATTATCCTCTATCTATCATATTTATATATACCTGGAAAAGAATCCTCTATAGGGATAGTATCCACTGGTCTTTTCATTAAATCCCTTTGCATCATCTACCCAACCAATAATTGCATACCCATAGTCCTCTTGCCTCATAGCAAGCAATGCTTTAAGAAGTAAACCTTACCTATGCCTTTTCCACGATATCCTTCTATTACTCCTGGGAGGCCAAAAAAGTCCTTATATGTTACATCATATGCAGCAAAACTCACTAGTTCCTCACCACAGGTAGCCACAAAACAGGAAATAGGAGTTTTGGAAAAGGCAACATCGCACTCATTTGCCCAATTTTGAGAAAAATACTCTCTGACAAAATTTACTACTCTGCTTTTATCAAGTGCTAAAGGTCTTTTTATAGATATTCCTTCCTTTTTTATTTTGTCCATATCTTTTATATTCTCTGGTAGATTATATAATTTTATCAACATATCAAAAGGCACTATATCCTCTCAATTTATAAATTCACAGGTATTCCTCCTTCTAATCGAGATTCCTCTGCAGCAAATGCCATAAAATGACTGTGTGCAGATTCTTCTATATTTGTAAAGCTCCTCGATTCCTCCCCTTTGAGTAGAGAAATAAAATGCCTGACTATGCCCTTGTCTCCTCCACCATGACCCATACCCATATCGTATACACCAAAATTATAAACTTTTCGTTCTACCTTACCAAATTTTATTACCTCTATCTCTCCTTTTTCGAATTCTCCCCGTATCTCTCCTTGAGTACCGAATATTCTTATCCTTCTTGTTATAGTATTAGAAAAGGCAGTCATAGTAAATGTAGCCTTTATTCCATTTTCAAAAACCATGTTTACGACCTGGTGATCCACAACATCATTATCACATGCAAATACACATCTTCCATAAGGACCTTCTCTCAATGCCTTCATTCTCCCTTCATAGGAAAGATCTAATGATATAACAGATACAGGCCAACCTATATAATCTGTTAAGTATATCTTCTTGGCAGAATAAGGACACAGTCTCTCTACCTCTTTCGGGCAATCAAGACATCGAAGAGCAGCTTTATCTGGCTTATTTTCAGATCTAAAATATACAAGCTCACCAAAAGATGTAAGAGTTTTACATCTTACACCAGTTAGCCAATAGAGTATATCCAAATCATGACAGCTTTTTGCAAGAATTGATGGAGAAGACTCTCTGGAATTTCTCCAATTTCCTCTTACAAAACTGTGTGCAAAATGAAAAAAACCTATATTTTCTTTGTGCTCTATCCCTATAATCCTACCTATTATCTTCGAATCTAAAAGCTCTTTTAATTTTTTAAAAAATTCAGCATATCTAAGTACATGGCCTACAACTACAATTCTCTTTGTCTGTTTTGCTATATCCACCACCTTCTGTACACCCTCTTTGGTAGGAGCAATGGGTTTTTCTAATAGCACATGATATCCCTTTTTCATTGCAGAAATAGCGGGTTTTACATGCAGTCTATCTGGTGTAGCAATTATTACACCATCTGCAAACTTTTCTTTTTCAAGAAGCTCTTCCCATGAAGAAAATTGCATTGCCTCTGGTATACTATGTTCCCTTGCAAATCTCTTCCTCTTACCCTCGTCAGGTTCTGCTATTGCTATGATCTTTGCATCACTTCTTGTCTTTATAGCTCTCCCATAGGCTTCATATCCTCTATTTCCTGCACCTATAAGTAAAATCTTGACCATAATGTCCTCCTTGTCTTAGGCTCTAAAAAATTGTAACACCAAGTAAATCTTTCTACAAGGAGAAAAGCAAAAATATTTACAATAAACAAAAGTATGTACTGTTGAGAGTGTAGTAGAATACATCTAACCAAAATTAGATTAACATTGCATATATTATCCCTTTATTTGACAATCTATAACCTCAATGCTATACTTTCGCTAAAAGAAATTAAATAAACACAAAGAGTTTTATAGTTTTATATATGTTACAATCAGATAGTGTTCGCCATTGCACTCTAAAGGAAAAAGGGATAAAAGATGACAAATATCAGGTAAGGTTCTGGAAATTTTTCCCTATAGAATCTATATAAAAATATACAAAAGGAAAATACTTGATCTGTCTGTATAGTTTTATAGATTGTATTATAAGATCGCCAGACGAAATAGAGATACAGTTGTTTGTGGATATATCCAATATGGAGGAGGTGAAAAAGAGTTTTAACTTATACAGATAAGTCAAGAGGCATAGATAAACTTGGGAGATTAAAAGAGAAGATAAAGGATGCAAAGAGTGTAGAGAAGCTTGGAAAGATACAATCCCCTGGCCAGGGGGAGTAATTCGATAGTGGTGTACCCCTTCCCGTCGCAAGGGGGAGGTTGGGGAGGTAGATGTAGAGGTGCTCTCTCCTCCCTGAGGAGAGGGTTGGATGCGGTTGAAGTATAAATAATTAAAAAATAGATAGGAGGTCTAAGATATGACACCTTTTGAAAGATATAAGATGTGGCTTGAAGGTGGATTTTTATCACCTGAAGATAGGGAAGAACTGGAGAAAATAAAAGATAATAAGAAAGAGATCGAAGACCGTTTCTTTGGTGAGCTTGAATTTGGCACAGGTGGGATCAGAGGTATTATGGGTATTGGATCTATGCGTATGAATGTATACAATATAGGAAGAGTATCCCAGGCCATTGCTCAGTATATAAAGGAAAAAAATTTGCCCCGCAAAGTGGTTATCTCTTTTGATACAAGAAATAACTCAGATAAATTTTCCCGTTATGCAGCAGAGGTATTTTCAGCAAACGAAATAGACACATATCTTTTTCGTTACCCAAGGCCTACACCTGAACTTTCTTTTGCTGTATCACACCTTGGTTGCGGTATGGGTGTTATGGTTACTGCAAGTCATAACCCCCCAGAATATAACGGATACAAGGCATATGGTCCCAATGGTGCACAGATTATTTCTCCTACTGATAAAGAGATTACCGAATACATGACAAAGATCGATTTCAAAGATGTAAGGCGTTCAGATGAAAATATCATACTTATTGATAAAGAGGTAGATGAGGCTTACCTTCAAACAGTAACAGGCATGTGGTATATACAAGACCTCGAAAGGGATATAAAGATCATCTATACCCCTCTTCACGGTGTAGGTGCATATATGATGGAACCTGCTTTTCAGAGGGTGAATTATTACAATATCTATACAGAGCCTCACCAGAGGGCAGCTGACCCTTATTTCTCCACTGTTAAATCCCCGAACCCTGAAGACCCAGAAGGTGGAGCCTTTGATATGAGTATAAAACTTGCAGATGAGCTTGGTGCAGATTACGTATTTGCCTCAGACCCTGATGCAGATAGAATGGGTGTAATGGTAAGAGATGGAAAGGAATTTAAGCGTCTAACAGGTAATCAGGTAGGCCTTTTGCTTGCAGATTACCTTGTAAGAAGGGGGAAGGAACTGGGCACCCTTCCAGATGATCCTTATATTGTAAAGACCATTGTATCTACCTATCTTATAGATAAAATGGGAGAGACAGAAGGATTTAGAGTGATAAATACATACACGGGATTTAAAAATATATGTAATGTAGTAGCTGCCCAGGAGGAAAAGGGTGATTATGGATTTATACTTGGATTTGAAGAAAGTATCGGCTACACTCTATCATCTAAGGTAAAAGATAAGGATTCCATAGGTACATCCCTGGCCCTTGCCTCTATGGTGGGTTATTATAAGAAGATAGGTGTAAGTTTATTTGAAAGACTTGAAGGTATATACAAAAAATATGGATACTATCTGGAAGACCAGCTTTCCCTTGTATATAAAGGTGTAGAAGGTAAGAGAAAGATAGAGGCTATTATGGAAGGCCTGAGAAAATCTCCACCTCCCAAACTTCTGGGAATGGAGCTTACAGAGAGATATGATTATATGGATGGAATAAAGGGTCTTCCTCCTGGTAATGTATTAGAATTTCACTATGGAGAAAAGTTTAGATTCTTTGGAAGACCTTCTGGAACAGAACCAAAGATAAAATTTTATCTTATGGTAACAGGTGCAAATTCAAA
>JALVIU010000167.1 GCA_027028665.1 Candidatus Atribacteria bacterium
TATTTGTCTTAAATGTACTTCCCGCAGCTATTATCACCATAGAGGGTGCACTTTCCAATCTTTCTCCTTCTTATGAAGAGGCAGCAGCCCTTGATGGTGCAGGAAGGACAAGGAGTTTATTGTATATAGTGCTTCCTCTTGTAAGTCCCTCTCTTTTGGTATCTGGTATTCTGGGCTTTATGAGTGCGTGGGGTGGATTTTTTGCCCCCCTCATATTTATAAATGATGATAGGAAATACCTTGTATCCCTTAAACTATTTTCTTATGTGGGTGAAATCGGTGCCCACTATCCTTCATGGACACTCTTTTCCGCAGGTGCCATTATATCTATGATCCCTGTATTGCTGCTCTTCTGGATAGTTAAAAGGCCAAAGAAGGGATATTGAGCTCTATAATACTTATATCTCTCTACTTCTCTTACAAAGCCTATTTTTATCCCTTCTTTTTTGAAGAGGATCTCTTCCTGCCTTTATCCTTCTATTTTTCAGGCGACTTTATTACCACCTCTTCTTTATTGGAGGGAAGTGTCTTATTCTTACTTCTCCCTTTTTGAAGGGAAGATCGGGAGGAATTGATGTTTCCCTATCCATCACTTCTTTCTTAATTTTCATAGAGAGGAGAAATGTGCGAGATATACTATTACTAAAGGAAAAAGTATAGGAGCCGTTGCCTTATTCTTAAAGAAAGAGAATTGATATTAAAGTTAAAAGAAGAATATCAGTAGAATCCCTTTTTTGTTGACAATTTATTTTGTAGGTGCTAAAATAAAATTGATAAAATAAAAATAGGGGGTGTTAAGATGAAGAAGTTGAGTCTTTTTCTTTTAGTGGCTTTTGTTTTGACACTTTTTAGTATGGGGGCAGCTTTTGCAAAGGATATAACACTTACATTTTTGATTGGTCCTGACAGTACTGGTATTTTTCATAAAGAGGTAGCACTCTTTGAAAAGAAGAATCCAGGTATCAAGATAAAATTGGTAGAGGGACCACATTCTACGAATGATCGTTACCAGATGTTTGTTACAGCATCTATGTCTAAAAAATCCCCTTATGACATTGTATGGGCAGATATTATCTGGATCCCACCTCTGGCACAAAAGGGATGGCTTCTTCCGATAAGTGACTATGTAGATGTAAACAAGCTCTATGCAGAAAACTTTAAGGCAACTGTTGATGGAAGTATCTGGGATGGTAAGATCTATCGTGTACCTGCTATGAGTGATGCAGGTCTTATTTACTACAGAAAGGACATTTTAGAAAAAGCTGGGGTAAAACCACCAAGAACATTTAAAGAATTTTTCCAGGTAGCCCAGAAATTACAGGATCCAAAGAATGGCCTCTGGGGCTTTGTATATCAAGGTAAACAGTATGAAGGTCTCGTGTGCTTCTATCTTGAATGGCTCTGGGGTAATGGTGGATACTACTATGATCCTGTAACAAGAAAGGTTGGAGTAGATTCTCCACAGGCAATTGAGGCAACTCAAATGCTCGTAGACACCATTCATAAATACAAAATTACACCTCCTGATGTACTATCTTTCCAGGAAGAAGAGTCAAGAATGTTCTTTGAAAGCGGAAAGGCAGTATTTTTGAGAAACTGGCCATATGTATGGGTGCTTTCACAGAGTGATGAGATGTCAAAAGTAAAGGGAAAAGTTGGTGTAATGCCAGAATTTTACGCAGAAGGCCAGCATCCATATGCAACACAAGGTGGTTGGGGAGTTGCTATATCTAAATTTATAGAGAAAGATAAGGTTGATGCAGCTATAAAATTTGCACTCTTTATGAATAGCTATGAGGCACAAAAGCTGGCATTTATGGTAAATGGATGGGATGTAGCAAGAAGAGATATCTACTATGATCCTGAAGTCTTAAAGAAGAATCCATTCTTCAAAGAGTTAAGAGTAATACTTGAAAATACCAGATGGAGACCTGCAACACCTATCTGGCCAAAACTTTCAGATATTATGTCAAGATACCTCACAAAGGCTATGACCCAGCAAATGACACCTGAAGAGGCAAACAAAAAGATGGCAGAAGAAGCAAGAAAGGCAGTTGCTGAGTTCTGGAATAAATAAAATTAAAAATAAAAAAAGGGAGGTTTTAGGCCTCCCTTTTTTTATAGAAGGAGTTATATATGGTTATAAAGAGATCAACCTATATAAAGTACCTTTTTCTCTTTCTCTCTCCTGCTATTGTTCTTATAGTAATCTTTAAATTATATCCCCTTATTCAAAATATTATATATGCCATAGTAAATGATGATGGACATATTACCTTCAGATACTTAAATGATACACTGCATGACCCTGCTTTTTGGAATTCTTCCTGGGTTACGATAAAATTTGCTGTAATTACTGTATTTTTTGAAATGGTCATAGGATTTATATTTGCCCTTTTGTTAAATGCCAGTTTCCGTGGAAGAAAGATTATGAGAACAATATTTCTTATCCCGTGGGCACTTCCTACAGCTATAATGGCTGTGGGCTGGAAATTTCTGTTTCAACAATCCTATGGTCCTATTCCATGGCTTTTGTACTGGTTAAAACTTACAAAATCTCCACCTTACTTTTTGAGTGACCCAAAGATGAGCTTTATAGCTATCTTGATAGCTGATATATGGAAAACCGTCCCCTTTGTAGCCCTTTTAATCCTTGCAGGTCTTCAGGCAATACCCCATGAACTCTATGAATCTATGGATATAGATGGTGCATCTGGATGGGGAAAAATGATCTATCTTACAATACCCTTACTTATACCTACCTTTATAGTAACTCTTATGTTTAGATTTTTAGAGGCATTTGGAGTATTTGACCTCATATGGGTACTTACCCAGGGAGGACCAGGAAATGCTACTATGGCACTTTCTCCCTATATCTATAAGAAAACCTTTATGTGGATGGAAATTCACGGAGGTGCAGCAACTGCAACATTCACAGCACTTTATATTATAATAATTATCCTGCTTATTCAATATATCAGAAATACCTTGAAAAGGAGATATGGAACGACATGATGAATAGAAATTTTAAAATCTATTTAGGGGTAGGGCTTATGGCCCTTTATTGTCTGTTTCCCATCTATTTTCTTGTGCTTTATTCTTTTGAGCCAAGTGAGGCTGCCTATCATTCACCACCCGTATTTTATCCCATAGCATTTACATTTTCAAACTATACAGGGGTGTTTAAATCTATACCTCTTGCAAGATATGCATTAAATAGTATTATTGTAGCAACATCTGCTACATTTCTTACTCTCCTTTTTGGTTCTATGGCAGCATATGGTGTATCTGTATTGAAATTTAGAGGAAGGGATCTGTTTTTAAATAGCCTTATACTTTTGGGCTTTTTCCCAGCTGCTACCATGATCTTTCCTATATATAAAATGTTTTCCGATATCAATCTTTTAAATAATTACCTTGCCCTGATATTACCTTATACTGTAGGGGGTCTCCCTCTTACTACATGGGTAATGGCTACATATTTTGAAAATATACCAAAGGATCTTCTGGATGCGGCAAGTGTTGATGGATTATCCATTGGAGGTACATATGCAAAGATAATGATACCGCTTTCTCTACCTGCACTTTCTACAGTGGCTATATTAGATTTTATTGCATTCTGGAATGAGTTTATATATGCACTTACCTTTATGCCAGATTCCAATATGAGAACTGTTACAGTGGGTATATCTCTTATCTCCGGGAGATTCACATATCAGTACCCCTGGGGCCAGATTATAGCAGCTGCTCTTATGGTGACAATCCCTCTTGTAATAATGGTATTTGTAGCACAGGAAAAGATCATAAGTGGACTTACCGCAGGTGCAGTCAAGGGATAATGTGTAAGAGGAGTTATAGAGGTTTTGAGGAGGGACTATCCCTCCTCAAATATTATACCTTCAAATGGTGAAACCCCTATCTCCTCTTTTAACAATTCGCCCTCTTTTCTGTGTGTTCCTAAATAGACCTTATATACACGATCAAGTCCTATCTCTCTTAGATTACATCTTACATTGGTCTCTTTTAGATTTACAAGTATATATTTTTCCTCTTCATCTGTAAATCTTCTATAAAGTAAAATATCCTCTGTATCCTCTATAATAGGTCTGTACTCACCTCTTTTTAAGGCATTACTTTCTTTTCTCTTCCTTATAAGGGCCTTATAGAAGGAAAGAATGGATGCAGGATCAGATAGCTCCCTCTCTACATTTATCTCTATTTTATTTTCATTTACCGGTAACCATGGTTCCACATCTGAAAAACCTGCATAGACTGTATTGTCCCACTGCATAGGTGTTCTTACTACATCCCTTCCTTCTGCCTCTGGCCATAGATTTTTACCCAATGGATCCATGATCTTCTCATAAGGTACAGGAGTATTTTCCATACCTATTTCTTCTCCATAATAGATAAAGGGTGTACCGCGAAGGGTGAGTAAAAGCATGGCAAGTGCTCTGGCCAGGGCCTTTTTATCCCTTACCTGGTTGGCAAACCGTGAAATTATCCTTGTTACATCATGATTTCCCAGCACATAACTTGGCCAGGCAATGGTATTATATACCTTATCTGTCTCAATTATTAACCTGTTTATTGCACCTGGGTCAAGGGAATTTATATGTAGAAATTCGAAATTAAATGCAAGGTGAAGTCTCCCGGGAAGTACAAAATCGAGATATCCTACAAGCCCTCTATCTGTAGCTACCTCTCCCACTCCTACTATATCCTTATATGAATCCATAAGCCTTCTTATCTCCTCTACTGCAAGCAGTGTCTCAGGTCTTCCTGCAAAGGGAAACATGTTGTACCTTCTGAATTTATTAGGGT
>JALVIU010000168.1 GCA_027028665.1 Candidatus Atribacteria bacterium
ATATGATAGGATAAAGGGCCCTTTTGTGGGCCCTTTTTGAAATTTTAGCGTCTGCTTATTTTTCGCATGTAGAATTTCTTGCCTTCAAACTCGAGCTCTATAAGGAGCCCCTCTTTTAGAAGTTCCCTTATAAAATTCCAGTCTTTGCCAGATTTTCTTAAAAATTCCTCCACACCCTCTTCTCTCATAGGATGTACAGATGTAATGCTTAAGATGTCCTCTTTTGCATCATTTGTATATGCAAATTCACTTCCTTCATATCCTATGAGATATTCAGTCTGTATGTGTCTTGAGGTAAAGATTTGGTATGCCCTGTTTATTTTATCCTCAGAGGGTGGATGTACCCAGCTTTCTGCAGGGGGCCTTGTGGGTATTGATATATAGGCCTTGTCTGGATTTAGCCCACCTATAATATCCCCAACTTTTTCTAACTCATATGGATCATCATTTACACCCTCTACCATCATGGTCTCTATAGTAAAGGTCCCTCTAAACCGTTCTCTCAATGCCTCTATCCCTTTTAGGATCTCAGAGAGGACTAACTTTTTGTGAGGCCTATCTATCCTTTTCCAAACTTCTTCTGATGCAGCATCGATCTTTATAGAAACCCAATCAAGCAAAGAGAGTGCATCCTGTACATCCTTATCAAAAAGCAGAGAGGAATTTGTAATAAGCCCTACCTTTATACCAAGTTTCTTAAGAAGCTCAATCTCCTCTTTCAGATTGAGGTCCAATGTAGGCTCTCCATCGGGAACAAATGTGATGTAATCTATATGCTCACCTTTTTCTTTTGCAGATTGAATCTTTTGCAGGGCTTCATTATAGAGCTCCTCTGGGGAGAAAAAACTCTCCCTCTGATACCTCATATCTATTGTATTGCCCAGCTGACAATAAATACATGAATATGTACAGATCTTTGGAGGTATGTTATTTACCCCTAAAGACCTGCCAAGTCTCCTTGAAGGTACAGGTCCAAATACTCTCATCTTATATATCTCCTGATTTTACCTCTCCTCCTATTATGGTAGCGAGGGGTTTTAATTTGTAAAACTCTTCAGGATCCACCTCAAAGGGGTCCTCTGGTAATACCAAAAAGTCGGCAAGTTTTCCCACTTCAAGTGTACCCTTTAAATGCTCTTTCTTTTCTGCATAGGATGAACCCTTTGTATATGCAGAGAGTGCCTCAAAAAGTGTAAGTTTTTCCTCTGGATACCAGGAGGTCTCCTCTCCGATATCGTGTCTTACAATAGCTGTATAGATACTGTAGAACGGATTTAGTGTCTCCACAGGGACATCTGTCCCAAAGGCAAGAGGTATCCCTTCCTTAAGTACCGTTTTCCATGCATAGGCACTACCTTTACACCTTTCGCCCCAGAATTTATCTGCTACATATCTATCTTTTACAGCATGTATAGGTTGCATAGATGCAATTATCCCTATCTCTTTTGCCCTTTTTATATCATCTGGTTTTACAATCTGGAAGTGTTCCACTCTATTTCTTAGACCTTTTTCCCATGCTA
>JALVIU010000169.1 GCA_027028665.1 Candidatus Atribacteria bacterium
AAGGTAAAAGAAGTTCTGGGTATAGCCATAGATATTACAGAAAAGAAGGAAAGAGAACTTGAACTTGAGAGAAGAAATAGTGAATTAAAGTTCTTACTGGACTCAGTGAATGCATATATATTCAGGGTTTTGATGAGTAAAGATGGGGACTATCAGGTATTATACTATTCAAATGGTATAGAGAAGGTAACAGGCTATAAATTGGAGGAATTTCAAAGAGGAGAGGTAAGCTGGGAGGATATAGTTTATCCCCCTGATAGAGAGATTCATAGAAAGACGGTAGAAAATAAGGCTATAAGAGGAATTCCTGCCCTTGTAGAATATAGAATTAGAAGAAAGGATGGAAAAGTTATATGGGTGCTTGATTCTATAAGTCCCATGGTAAAAGATGAAAATGTTATAGAAGTAGTAGGGATTTGTATGGATATAGATGAAAGAAAGAAGGCAGAAGAGGAGAAAAAGAACCTTGAGAAATTGCAAACTATAGGATTCATATCAGGGAGTATCGCCCACTTATTTAACAATATCCTTACAGGTATATTAGGCTATACGTCCCTTATGAAATTTAGGCTCCCTTCTTCTACTGGAGAGTATGACATACTTTCTCGTATTGAAAGTGGCATAGAGAAGATGGTAAATATAAATAATAAGCTTTTAGCATATGCGCGCCTGGGGAAATATAAAGATGAAGAGATAGATATAGATATTGTGATTAAGAATGTAATAAAGAATTTTGAAAAGACGGCGCAAGTGAAGGGAATTGATATTATTGCTGAGCTTACTTCTCATTCTTGTAAGATCAGAGGCGATAAAAATCAAATAGAAATGGTTTTTAGAATTGTTATAGAGGAACTTCTGGAAAAGCTTACAGATAGTGACCTTATCTATATAAAGACAAGAGTTCTAAACATTACAGAGGACCGTCTCGAAAAAAAGGTATATATAATTCCTGGGAAATACGTAGAGATTACAATAAGGCAAAATAAAATAACCCTGGGAGAAAAAGAATTAGAAAATATCTTTAACCCATCCTCTTCATATGGTATTATTTTATCCAGTGATGCCCTTAGTTATCCTGCTGTATACGGTGCGATTAAATCTCATGGTGGTTTTGTCTATATAGAATCGCAAAAGGAGGGAGGCACTATCCTTACAATATATCTTCCCTGTCTCGAATAAATTTATTCACCCTATTGACAAATGTATTTTTCCTTGATATAATTATTTCGAAAAATAGAAATATTGAAAGAGGACAAAAATGTACATATTAATTTTAAGTATATTGTACTTCATTATCTATCTCTTTCTTACCGCAGGCTCTGGAAATGTATTACTTTGGAGTAGTACAGAGCTTATTTTAGGGGCTGTTATTTCTGTCATCACCGCCTTTTTTACCCAGGGGCTTACAAAGAGAAGCTTCCCTTTATACCTTTTCAACCCTTATCGTATTATTCTCTTTTTGATCTATGCCATAGGTCCATTCTTTATAGAAATGGCAAAGGCCAATATTGATG
>JALVIU010000170.1 GCA_027028665.1 Candidatus Atribacteria bacterium
CCTTAAAATATTCCTTTGTAAGGACTAAACAAAGATGAAAAGGGGAAAGTAAAACACCTATAAATCCAAATAAAAATGCTATGGACACATAATCTAAATTGATATTTTTACCTACTCCAAATATAGGACTCAAAATAGGGAAGGTAATACCAACAAATCCATGGGTAATACCTGTAAGAAGCCCTATAAAGAAAGGTAGGACCATGAGTGTTATAAGATTATTAATGTGCAAGGCCATAAAAAATTCAGGAAAACTCTTTGCACTGTCTGTAAATTCTAGTATATCTTTAAAATAAAAGATTCCAAATATAAGGAGTATAAGATTTAATGAAAAACCTTTTTTAAAGGACTCTGCAATCTCTGATAAGTTAAATTTGTATATTATCATAAACAGAATAATAGTAATCCCCAGGGAATAAAGAATATCGAAATCAAAAGCAAAGATAAAGGTAAGCACTGATATTATAGGCCAAAGACTTAAAAGTAATCCTTTTGCATTTTTCCAAAAATTATGTTTATCTGTTTTTGCTGTCTCTAATTTTGTACCCATAAAAAACAAAAATAAAAATCCACCAAGGATGGCAAATATAGTAAATGGAAATTGATGCATTATAAGTATAGGTATAGGAAGCCCTACAAGGGCGCTTTCCAATATGAGTCCTGGATATATAGGTAGAGAATATTCCCATACATGTCTAAACCAAAAATTATAATAAGATTTCTCTTCTGGAGGAAGATTAAGACCAGAAGATGCACCTTCTACCATAGGGGCAGAAAAAAGAGCACCACCTGGCATAGGCAAAAGACCTATTATTGCAGGTAGAATAGCTATTGCAATCTTTCTGTTTGGGAATACCGCACTTATATATTTACTCATGTTTTTAAGATGCCCTCTCTTTTTTAACATTGTTCCCAGGGTAGTAATAAATCCAACTACAAGAAGAATTTTAATAATATACCATTGAGTTAGTACATAAAAAAGTCTATTTCCAAGAACCAATGGATTTTTTGCAAATAATATACCTAAAAAAAAGGCAGCGATAAACATTACCCATCCTATAGAGATCTTTTTTCTCAATAAAAAGACCATAAAAATGAATATAAGTGTTACTTTTAAAACTGCTATTCCACTATTCACTATTCTTTATATCTCCCAGCAAGCTCTGCATACATCCTTGAATTTCTATAAGTATGTTCCACCTCTTCTTCTGTAACCTCTCTTACCACCTTTCCAGGAACTCCTATCACAAGGCTTCTTGGAGGAATAATCTTTCCTGGAGGAATCACAGTTCCTGCTGCTATAATAGATTCTTTTCCTATTTCTACCCCATTTAAAATAATAGCACCCATCCCTACTAAGACACCATCTCCCACTTTACATCCATGAAGTGTAACACCATGTCCTACTGTCACGTACTCTCCTACAATAGTAGGCTTATCAAAATCCAGATGGATAATAGAATTATCCTGAATATTGGAATAATTACCAATCTCTATATATGAAATATCTGCAC
>JALVIU010000171.1 GCA_027028665.1 Candidatus Atribacteria bacterium
TCTGAGCATCCTATCACCTCAGGGAGTTCAGAGCTTACAAATACAATAGATTTTCCCTGTTTGGCAAGTTCTGAGATAAGCCTATATATTTCAGATTTTGCACCTACATCTATACCTCTTGTAGGCTCATCTAAGAGTATGATTTCAGGATCATTTATAAGTGCTTTAGCAAGACAAACCTTTTGCTGATTTCCTCCTGACAAATTATATACATCCATATCCATACTTGGTGCCTTTATATTTAGTTTCTCAAAGTAGAGTTCTGACTTTTTCAATTCTTCTTTATGTTTTATAAAACCAGATTTTACAAATTGGCCTATCTGAATAGCTATATAGGTAATATTCTTCCAGATAGGATTTCCAAAGAAGAGGTTTTCATTTTTCCTATCCTCTGAAGAATATATAATACTTTGCCTTATCGCATCTATTGGAGACTTTATTTTGACATGTTTGCCCTTTAATATAAATTTTCCTATATTGGATTTTCTTGCACCAAATATAGCTTTTAAAAGTTCGGTTCTTCCAGATCCAAGAAGACCATATATTCCAAGCACCTCAGCCTTTCTGAGTTTAAAGTTTACTCCATTTAATAAGTTGTCTCTTACATCTTCTAATTCAAGTATAAAATCTCCTATGGGATGCTCTTCTTTAAAGTATATATTCTCTATATTTCTCCCCACCATTTTTGAGACGATTCTTTCCTCTTCTGCCTCCTCTATTGACATAATATCCACTGTATTTCCATCTCTTAAAATTTGAACTCGATCACAAATTTTGAATATCTCTTCCAGATGGTGAGAAATATATATTATAGATATACCCCTCTCTTTTAACCTTTTAATTATTTTGAACAAGTTATCTATCTCAGGACCTGTAAGTGAAGAAGTAGGCTCATCTAAGAGCAATATTTTGGACTTATAAGAAAGGGCACGTGCAATTTCTATAGACTGTTTAACCCCTATGGGAAGGTCTGCCACAATCTCTTTAGGATTTATACCATCCATCCCATATTCTTTTAAAACCTCTTTTGTCTCCTTGTAAAGTTTTTTCCACTGGACGAAACCATTTTTCATAGGTAGTCTGTTTATAAAGATGTTCTCTGCAACACTTAAATGAGGAATAAGATTAAGTTCCTGATACACTATAGAGATTCCGGCCTCTAAAGAGTCCTCTGTAGATTTAAAAACTACCTTCTTTCCATTTAGATAGATTTCTCCTTTAGTAGGTCGATACACACCTCCTATAATCTTCATAAGAGTGGATTTGCCTGCGCCATTTTCGCCTACAAGACCTAAGACCTCACCTCTATAAAGAGTAAGATCTACATTGTTAAGAGCCAATACACCAGGAAATTCTTTCGTAATGCCTTTAAGCTGAAGTATGATATTATTATCCATGATAGCGCCTCATGTTAAAACCCAGAGATTTTTATAATTATACACGAATCCACTAAAAATAACAACAGATCCAGGTATCTAAGTTTTTAAAGATGTTGCCTTTTTATTGTTT
>JALVIU010000172.1 GCA_027028665.1 Candidatus Atribacteria bacterium
ATATAAGAAACTCATATCTACACTCATAATATTTCCATATATAATGCCTTCATGGACCCTTGCCATGGCATGGCTTGATTTTTTCAAAAATAGTCAGATCGGTGGGGTAAAAGGCTTATTTACAGCATTTACAGGTATAACTACACCAAACTGGTTTGCATATGGTTTTTTCCCCATAGTGGTAGTATTGGGTCTTCACTATACCCCTTTTGCATTTATACTTATAGGGGGAACACTTAGAAATATGGATGCCAACCTGGAAGAAGCAGCACGTATCCTTAAGGCAAGTAGATTTCGTATTGTAAGAAAGATTACCATACCTATTGTAATGCCTGCTATGCTTTCCACCATATTGCTTGTATTCTCAAGTGGTATAAGTGCATTTGCTGTACCTGCATTCCTTGGGGCACCTGTAAGATTTCAGGTGCTTACCACACAGCTTTTTCGTACTCTAAATGGTGTAAACCCTGGATACGGTTATCTTATAGGACTTGTGATGATCGTACTTGGTACAAGCATCCTCACCATAAATCAAATGCTTATCGGCAAAAGAAAGTCTTTTACTACAGTAACTGGTAAATCTTCAAATGTCTCATTGGTATCATTAAAGGCATTGAGAATGCCTATATCTATTACATTACTTGTCTTTTTAATCCTTATATCTATATTTCCACTCTTTATATTTGCAATACAGTCATTCTTGGTAGAGCCTGGAAACTATAGCTTGAGTAATTTCTCTACTCTATTCTGGATAGGGGAAGGACGGCCAGATATAGCAAATGGGGAGCCAGGTATATTGAAAAATAAGTATATCTATCATGCGCTATGGAATAGTTTTAGATTATCATTCCTTGTATCTGTTATTGTGGGAATTCTGGGGATACTTGTGGGGTATGCTGTGGTAAAGAAAAGAGGGACCTTCCTTGCCAATACGCTGGATAGGCTATCTTTTTTTCCATATCTCATACCTGCCATGGCATTTAGTGCCACATACCTCTCTTTATTTGCAGTAAGGAGGGGTATTATACCACCACTTTATGGGACATTTATTTTGCTTGTACTTATCGGCTCTGTGAAATATCTCCCATTTGCATCCCGTGCAGGGATTACATCTATACTGCAGATTGGAAGGGAAATAGAGGAGGCAGCCCTGATCTTCGGTATACCATGGTACAAGAGGATGGCAAGGATCATAATCCCTATACAAAAACCTGGATTTTTATCAGGTTTTTTGCTCCCATTTATATCAAGTATGAGAGAGCTTTCTCTGTATATATTACTTGTTACCCCATCTACTCAGGTGCTTACAACAATGCTCTTTCAATATAATGAAAAGGGTTGGGACCAGTATGCAAATGCCATTGTACTACTTATAGTACTTGTAGTGCTTTTTTCCAACCTTATTGTAAATAAGGTGACTGGGGCATCCATTGATAGAGGTATAGGAGGATAGTATGCCAAATATAGCTTTAAAACATATAACAAAGAGATTTGGAAATACAGTTGCTGTAAATGATCTAAATCTTGAGATAGAGGATCGAGATTTTGTAATACTGCTTGGCCCGTCAGGGTGTGGAAAGACAACTACACTACGTATGATAGCAGGACTTGAGACACCCACAGAAGGAGAGATATATATTGGGGATAGACTTGTTTTCTCCAGCAAAAAGGGTATAGATATATCTCCAGATAAAAGGGATATAGGATTTCTGTTTCAAAATTATGCTCTATGGCCCCATATGACGGTATATCAAAATATTGCATTTGGGCTTGAGAACTTAAAGTGGAAAAAGGGCAAGATAAAAGAGAGGGTGGAAGAACTTACACATCTTCTAAAAATAGAAGAACTACTGGACAGATACCCATCTGAGCTCTCAGGGGGACAGCAGCAGCGTGTAGCTATTGCCCGTACACTTGCACCCAGCCCAAAGGTATTGCTCATGGATGAACCTTTGTCCAATCTGGATGCAAAACTTAGAACAGAGATGAGGGCAGAACTTAAGAGGCTACACAAAGAGATAGCATCTACCTTTGTCTATGTGACTCATGATCAACTTGAGGCAATGACCCTTGCTACAAAAATCTCCTTAATAAATCAAGGGATATTGCAACAGTTTGAGCCACCACTTAAGATATATGACCGCCCGGCAAATCTTTTTGTAGCTGACTTTATCGGAAATCCCACAATGAACTTTATAGATGTCTCCTTAAAGGAAGTGGAGGGTAATAGATATCACCTTGCAAATGATGACCTTGAAATAATATTTGAAAAAGAGGGGGATCCAGAGAATGTAGGAAAAGAACTTGTAATAGGGATAAGACCTGAGGACATAAAAATCTCAAAAAGTGGGCTAAAAGCAGTAGTGTACTCTGTACTTCCATCTGGAATGGAGACCATAATAAGGGTAAAGGTGGGTGATCTGTTTTTGAGTCTTGTTACCTTTGGACGTACAGAACTTTCACCTGATGATATATCATACCTTGAGTTTCCAGAGAATAAGTATATACTCTTTAACAAAGAGACAGGTAAAAATATAGGTCTTGGAAGGATAATATCTATAAAAAAGAAGGAGAGGAGTAAGTAATTTATGGAAGTTATTATAGTATCTGGCATGTCTGGTGCAGGAAAATCTACAGTACTTGGAGTATTGGAAGATATGGGCTATTTTTGTATGGATAATGTTCCTCCAGACCTATTTATAAATGCCATAAATATCATGACACATCCATCTATAAATAAGAAAAAATTTGCATCTGTTATAGATGTAAGGACAGGTAAGGCATTTGAAGATATAGGAAGAGTAATAGATGAGCTAAAAAAGATGGGCATAAAAGTAAAGGTAATATTTTTGGATGCAAAGGACAATGTACTCTTAAATAGATACAACCTCACACGTAGAAAGCACCCCCTATCAGATGGAAAAACCCCTCTTAAGGCACTTATTGCAAAGGAAAGAGAGCTATTATCCAGTGTCAAAGAGATAGCAAATTATACCCTTGATTCATCACTTCTCAATTCTCATGAACTGAGACGGCGGATAGTAGAAATAATAAAAGGGGAATCTCCAAAGACCCTGACTTTGTTTATAGAGTCCTTTGGATTCAAACATGGGCTCCCTACAAACTCAGACTTTATATTTGATGCAAGGTTTCTCCCTAACCCGTATTATATAAAGGAATTATCTGAAAAAACAGGGGAAGACCCTGAGGTATGTGCATATTTTGAACAATTTGATATAGTAAATGAATATATATCAAAGATAAGGGATATGCTGGAATTTGTGATAGATTATTACTCCAAAGAGGCGAAGGATGTACTTTATGTCTCGGTAGGATGTACAGGTGGAAAGCATAGATCTGTATATATTGCATATAAATTAAAAGAAATTTTGAAAGAGAAAGTTGATATAGTTCTTTCCCATAGAGACATCTCCCGATGAGGTTTTTTAAAACTTTTCTACCCTTTCAAAGAGACTTATTGAAATAGTAAAATGCCGGTGCCATGTCATTTCTCCACTACATATAAATACAAAAATATGATACAATATAGATACTTATAATACTTTAATAATAGGGGGAAATTGTCCATGTTAGAAAAAAATACATCAGGTAGGTTTAAAATTTTAGTAGCAGAAGATAATAAGATAAATCAAAAGCTCATACTAATTCTATTGAACAAAGCAGGATACGATGTAGATATTGCAAACAATGGAAAAGAAGCGATAGAGATGACAAAAAAGGGGAAATATGACCTTATTGTAATGGATATACAAATGCCAGAAGTAGATGGTATAGAGGCTGCAAAAAGAATAAGGGAATGGGAAAAAGATACAGGCATGCCTCGTATTCCCATTATCGCACTTACTGCATCTTTATTGACACCAGATGAGGAAAAAGAATTTTTAAAAGGAGATATTGATAGTTACTTATCGAAACCAATAGATAAAAAGAAACTCTATAGTTTATTAGAATCTTATCTAAAACACTGATAAAGTAAATAGATGAGAGAGTATAATCAAAGGACATACAGGCTACTTGGAGAGGATAAAGACCTTGTTGCCTTTTCTGTAAAGATAGAGGAGACAGACCTATTCATAAAGGCAGAAAAAAGAATCGATAAAAAGATAAAACATGCAGTAGTAAAGTATAGAGAAGCCTTAAAAGCCTACATCTTCAAGAGAAGGGAATTCCTCACAAGCCTTGCACCCATCTCAGAGGATGAGTATGCACCAAAGATAGTAAAAGATATGATACATTATGCAAAAAGTGCCGGGGTTGGACCTATGGCAGGGGTAGCAGGAGCTATTGCATATTATGTAGGAAAGGATATAAGCAGATATATTAAAGAGTTTATAATAGAAAATGGAGGAGATATTGCACTTCTCAGTCAAAGAGAAAGGATCATCTATATATATCCTGGGGAGCTATCCCCTTTTAAGGAAAAGCTCTTTATAAGGGTACCACCTAAGAAAGAAATATATGGAGTTGCTACATCCTCTGGTAAAATCGGGCCATCTCTCTCTTTTGGAAAGACAGATTCTACAACAGTACTCTCTCCATCTCCTATACTTTCCGATATGGTGGCAACAAAGCTTGGAAATATGGTAAAAAGTCCCAGCGATATCCCCTATGCTATAGAAGAGGGAAAAAAGATCCAGGGAGTAGATGCTATACTTATTACTATAGGGGATAAAATGGGGATATGGGGCAAGATAAACCTATTATAGAAAAACAGGGAGGGGATATATGTTTTCCAAAAAAGGTATACTTATTACAGG
>JALVIU010000173.1 GCA_027028665.1 Candidatus Atribacteria bacterium
GAGTAAGAGAGATATATAAAATGGGGGGTGCCTATGCCATCTCTGCACTTACCTATGGAACAGAGAGTGTAAAAAGAGTAGATAAGATCGTAGGTCCAGGGAATATATATGTAACTTTAGCAAAAAAACTTGTATGGGGAGATGTAGATATAGATAGCCTTGCAGGTCCAAGTGAAGTAGTGGTAATAGGAGATGATAGTTCATCTCCAGAAGATATCGTCCTCGACCTTCTCTCACAGGCAGAGCATGATCCTTATGCACGGGCCATCCTTATAACACCTTCTAAGGAGCTTATAAAGAAGATAAAAGAGATACTCTTTAATAGGATAGATGATCAGCCAAGGAGGGATATAATTCTAAAGTCTATAACTCAGAAGGGTTTAATAGTGAAGACAGATGATATAGAAAGTGCCATTTCAGTCTCTAATTATATTGCACCAGAACACCTTCAACTTGCAATAGATAATCCTTTTGATTATTTACCATATATAAAAAATGCAGGTGCTATATTTTTGGGACATTTTGCATCTGTCCCCTTAGGGGATTACATAGCAGGTACAAATCATATCCTGCCTACAGGGAGGAGGGCTCGTTTTTCTTCACCATTAGGGGTATATAGTTTTTATAAAAAGATGGACTTTTTCTTCTCCAATGAGGAGCTTTCCAGAGAGCTTGGAGATAAGGCCTCTTTAATGGCTGAGGTAGAGGGTCTTTTTGCCCATAGAGATAGATTAATTGTAAGGAGAGAAAAATGAACCTATTTAAAGAGAATTTAAAATCACTTTCCCCTTATAAGGTGGATCATGTACCTCATAAGGTAAAGTTAAATGCAAATGAAAATCCGTATGGTATTCCAGATGATATAAAGAAAGAGGTATTAAAAGAAATAGAGGATTTTGATTTTTCAAGATACCCAGATCCTATGGCAGATAGACTAAGGCAAAAGATTGCAGCCACCTATAACTTAGATAAGGAAATGATTGTAATTGGAAATGGCTCTGATGAGCTTATAAACTATCTTACCCTTGCATTTTCAGGTACAGGTAGAACTGTTACATATCCTATTCCTACCTTTCCTATGTACAGGGTATATACTATAATTACAGAGGGGAAGCCTGCCCCTATAGAGCTTTTACCAGACTTTTCCCTTCCTGTGAAAAAGCTCCTTTCAACCAGGGCCCATATTACATTTATCTCTTATCCAAATAGTCCCACGGGCAACTATTTTAGAGAAGAGGATATATTGGATGTATTGGACAATACAGATGGGGTGGTAGTTGTGGATGAGGCATATTATGAATTCGGTGGCAAGACCTTTATAAAGTATCTTGAGAAATATGAAAACCTGGTGATCTTAAGAACCTTCTCCAAGGCATTTGCCCTTGCAGGAATGAGGGTGGGCTATCTTATTGCAAATCCTTATATAATGAGTGAGATTATGAAGGTAAAGAGTCCTTATAATATAAATTCTCTCTCTGTAGCTATTGCAAGTATCGTATGGGA
>JALVIU010000174.1 GCA_027028665.1 Candidatus Atribacteria bacterium
CTCTTCCTTATCATTTAGGAAATAGGCACCCATCATGAGGTTTTCCTTTACTGTCATTTTTGGAAATACCCTTCTCCCCTCAGGGACTACACTTATCCCGTTTTTAATAATCTCAGGGGTCTTTATCTTTGAGATCTCCCTGTCTTCAAATACCACTTTCCCAACCTTTGGCCTTACAAGACCAAGGACGGTCTTTATCGTTGTGGTCTTACCTGCACCATTACTTCCCAAAAGGCTTACAATCTCACCCTTTTTTACCTTAAGTGTTACACCCATAAGACACTTTACTGTACCGTAATATGTATCCACATTCTCTATTTTAAGCATCGAGACTACCTCCGAGATATGCACTTATCACACGAGGATCAGAAGAAACCTGGGCAAATGTCCCCTCTGAGATCTTTTTCCCATGATCAAGGACAAGTACCCTGTCTGTTACCCCACCTATAAGTCTCATATCATGTTCTATTATTATCATTGTAATATTTTCTCTGAGCTCCTGGATCTTTTTAAGCTCCTCCATAAGCACCCGTGTTTCTGCAGGATCCATTCCTGCAGATGGCTCATCCAAGAGGATAAGGTCGGGATTTGAGGCAAGGGCACGACAGATCTCAAGCCTCCTCTTATCTGCATGAGGTAAGGATTTTGCATCATGAAATTTCCTCTCTACAAGTTCTGGATTAAAAAATGTCATAAGTTCTTCTGCTTCCTTTATACTATCTCTAAATTCTTGATTTACATAATCTCTATTAAATATTGCTCTAAATAATCCCATTTTTTTTCTTGTATGCATTCCCAAAAGCACATTATCCAATACAGAGAGATCCCAGAAAAGTCTACTATTCTGAAATGTACGGGCGATCCCCCACTCTACAAGGATATGGGGCTCTACTCCTGTGATATCTTTATCTTTAAAATAGATCTTTCCTGTGACAGGTGTATATATACCACTTATTGCATTTAATATAGTAGTCTTCCCTGCACCATTTGGACCTATAATGCCGTAGATTTCTCCTTTCTTTACTTCAAAACTCACATCCTCAACTGCCTTAAGTCCACCAAACTGTATAGTAATGTTTTCTACCCTCAATATATTCTCACTCATCTTTTGCACCACCTATAAAATCATACTTTCTGATCTTCTTTGGTATAAGTCCCTGTGGTCTGTATATCACCATGAGGATAATGATCAGGGCATATATAAGCATCCTGTAATCGGAAAATGCCCTAAACTTCTCAGGTGCAATGGAGAGCAAAAATGCCCCAAGCGCAATTCCCATTATATTATCTATTCCTCCAAGGATTACCATTGCCACCATTGTAATAGAGTGTGCATATGTAAAGTTGGTAGGCGCAATATAGCCCATAAGGGGTGCAAAAATGGCACCTGCAACACCTGCAATAAATGAACCTATAGCAAATGCATAGATCCTATAAACCTTTATATTTATACCCTGTGCCCGGGCAGCAATATCATCCTCTTTAATAGCATTCCAGGAAAGCCCTATACGAGAGTTATGAATAAGCCATGCAACAAGCATGACAAGCAACATAATAACAAGGGCAAAATAGAAATAATTTAGCTGAAATGGTAGGTCATACCCAAATACAGTATAGCTATCCCCCAGATTAAGACCAAAAAGGGAGATATGAGGTATATTTTTTATTCCCCCTGGGCCTCCTGTCCATTCAAGGTTATTTATGGTAAGCTCTACTGCAAGACCAAAGGCAATAGTTGTAAGGGAAAAGTAATATCCCTTCATACCCATAGTAGGAAGACACAGCAAAAGCCCAAATATCATTGCCACAATACCTGCCAGAAGAAGCACAATAAGATATGGAAGATGTAACCCATACTTTGCAGTAATCATACCTACAGTATATGCACCAATACCAAAAAATGCAGCAAACCCTAAATTAACAAGATCCAGGGAGCCAAGCATCATATTAAGACCTATGGCAAGTATTATATAGATCACACCTATTGTAATAACAAATACCCAATATGGGCTATCCATAAAGAAAAGTGGAAAGATAAAAATCAAGATGATGCCTAAAATAAGTGCAAATCTTCTGGAGGAGGAGAATGCATCCTGTAATCTATATCTTATCTTCTCATTTTTTGCTCCATAGTATATTGCAAAAACTATACTTACAAGGAGCAGTAAGAATCCCACAGTGGATTCTATCTTAAGGGCAAAAACAGAGACAATAAGGATCAGAAGTTCTATTAATAAAACTGTAAGAATTTTTCCCATATCTGCCCCCTTTTAAACCTTCTCAAATTTCTTCTCTCCCATAAGACCAGATGGTCTTATAACGAGGAAGATAATTACTATAATAAAAGTAAACACATCTTTGTATTCTGCTCCGAAGGGTAAAAATGCAGCACCTATAGTTTCCAAAAATGCAATAACAAAACTACCTACAATAGCACCATATACATTACCCAATCCCCCCACCACAGAACAGGAAAACCCTTTTATACCTGCTATAAAACCCATATCATACTTTATAGTACTATAATATGCACCATTTAATATGCCACCTATACCTGCAAGTAGTGAGCCAATTATAAAGGTAACGGCAATGGTCTTATCTATATCTACACCCATCATAAGTGCAGCCTCTCTATCCTGTGCCGTTGCCCTTATAGACATGCCCAACTTTGTCTTATTTACAAATATAGACATGGCTACTACCAAAAAAATGGATATAACAATTATAAATATGTACCCTGCTGGTATGTTCATACCCAAGAATGTATATGTAGTTTCAGGAAAGATCTTTGGAAACGGATGGGGTGATGCACCATCTGGAAAGAAAAGCATAACCCCTTCCCTTATAAATATAGATACACCTACTGTTACAAGAAGCATCATAAGGGGTGGTGATGTGGCAAGGGGTTTTATAGTGAGTTTATAGATCAAAAGTCCTGCAATTACCACAATAAATCCTGTTATCAAAAAGAGTAAAAGTACGGTAAAAAAGTTGACACCTGAAAAAAATGCCACTGTCATAAAGAGGAAAAGTGCAACAAAACTACCCAACATAAATACATCCCCATGTGCAAAATTTATAAGGTCAAGTACGCCAAAAAAGAGTGTAAACCCTATTGCTACAAGGGAGTAAAGGGATCCAAGCATAATGACATTTAGAAGTTGTTGGCTTACAGTACTTAGCATATATCCTCCTCTTCCTTATAATAAATAGGGGAGAAGGCCATACCTTCTCCCCTATTTATAGATAATCTTATTTCTTCGGTGGAACGAGCTTTCTTATACCTTTTGCATATTCAGAGTCTTCCCATAGCACCCATTTTCCATCCTGCACTACCCTTGCAACAATTGTTACTATATTACTCTGTCCATTTTCATCAAAGGAAATTTTACCAAGTACACCATCATAATCCTTTGTATTTCTGATCTCTTTTACAACATTCTTTCTATTAAGTTTTGGATATGCCCTCTTTAAGGCCTCTATTGCAATCCATGTTGCATCATATGCATGTGGACTGTAAGGTGCGATATCCTCTTTAAAGTGTGCTTTTTTGTATTTTTCCATAAATTCCTTTCCTTTTGGAAGTTTATCCATAGGTGGAGAATCTACAAATCCTATTGTCCCCTCTGCATTCTCCTTTGCAAGTTTTATAAACTTTGCATCAGAAATACCGGATATTCCAACAAACTGTGCATTAAGCCCAACGCTTTTCATCTGTGTTACGATAAGTGCAGCCTCTGGTGAATATCCACCATAGTAAACAACATCAGGATTCTTTGCTTTGATCTTTGTAAGTATTGGCTGGAAGTTTCTTTCACCTGCTACAATACCATCTTCTGATACAATTTCCCCACCCAACTCCTTTATAGCCTTTGTGAATACATCTTTATGACCTTTACCATAGTCAGAGGTTTCATATATTACTGCAAACCTCTTATACCCAAGATTTGTAAGGAACTTTGCGGCAAATCTATTCTGGAAGGTGAGAGGAGTAGGAATACGGGATACTTCTTTATATCCCTTTTGGGTGATACCTGGATGTACAGCGCCCCAAACAATCGTTGCAAGACCATATCTGTGAAATGTATCAATGGTAGCAAGGGCACAAGGACTATTCCAATGGGAGATAGAAACAAGTACCCTCTTATCAGAGCATACTTTAAGTGCGGCATTTACAGCCACTGTTGGATCAGACTGGTCATCCAATATAACTGGTACAAGCTTAAACGGAAGGTTTTGCTTTTTTGCTTCCATAATCGCAAGTTTAAAAGCATTTCTACCTCCAAGACCCTGGAATGCTGCAGGTCCTGTAAGAGGACCAATAAATGCGATCTTTACAATGGGTTTACCTGCAAAACCTATTGTGGAAAAAAGTAATAAAAAGGCCAATACAAAAATGAAAATACGTCTCATAAAAACCCCCTCCTTTTCTTTAAAATCCAAAATACTAAAATGCTTTACTTACTTTATTTAAAGTATTTTTTATATTTTAATTTTAACATATTTTTTCAAATTGTCAAGAAAAAGTGTTAAAATATAGGATAAATATGTAATTAGTTACTTATTACATGTTATATTTATCTAACAACAACTACTATATAACAGTAAGTACTATAATACCTAACACAAGCATTATAACACCTGCAACGAGATGGAGGATACGTAAGTTCTTATCTCTCCATTCAGAAGTTTTTTCTATAGTTGAAAATCCTTTATAGATAAATAGTGTTATAAGTAACAATG
>JALVIU010000175.1 GCA_027028665.1 Candidatus Atribacteria bacterium
TTCAGTTTGGCCTTATTATAATCCTTAATCTCATGATTGGTACTATTACCCCTCCTATAGGTGTAGTACTTTATGTTACAGCAAATGTTGCAAAGATCTCTTTTGAACGAGTGGCACGGGCAACATTCCCATTTCTTATCCCACTTCTCATTGTATTACTACTTATCACTATTTTTCCTCAACTTACTACTTTTTTGCCGTCACTGCTTATGGGAATAAAATAGACCTATATTTTTTACTGAATAAAAGGAGGTGATAAAAGAAAAGAAAGATAATTTAAGTTGCAAAAAAGTTAAAAAACAAAAAAGGAGGGTTTTACTATGAGAATCTGGAAAGTTTTATTGGTAGGTCTTTTGGTTTTACTTCTTTCAACAGTTGCATTTGCAAAATTCCCTGAAAAACAGATTACTCTTATCATTCAGGCAGCAGCAGGTGGTGCATCAGATGGCGTATCTCGTACAATAGCGGCAGAAGCACAGAAGTACCTTGGTGTACCTATTGTGTGTATAAATAAGGTAGGTGCATCAGGTGCAATAGCAATGGATTATGTGGCAAAGAGTAAACCAGATGGTTATACAATAGGGTATGTACCTGTTGAGTTGTCCATGCTTAAGGCATTGGGATATGCAAACATTGATCCAAGAAACTATGATCTTATTATGCGTGCAAATATACTTCCTGCAGCTGTAACTGTGAGAAAAGATGCACCCTGGAAAGATATCAAGGAATTTGTAGCATATGCAAAGGAACACCCATATGAAGTTACTATAGGTACATCGGGTGCAGGTTCCATATGGCATATTGCAGGTGCTGCATTGGGTGAAAAAACGGGAGCAAAGTTTACATATGTACCATTCCCGGGTGCTGCACCATCTGTTGCATCCCTTATGGGTGGACATATTGCAGCTGTAACATGTAGCCCTGGTGAAGTTCTCTCCGGGGTACAGGGTGGAAAACTCAGGGTACTTGCTGTAATGGGAGAGCATCGTTCTCCACTTTATCCAGATGTACCTACATTGAAAGAGATGGGTATAGATGTAGTAGTCATGGCATGGGGTGGATTTGCACTTCCAAAGGGCGTACCAAAGGATAGATATGATATAATAGCAAAGGCATTCAAAAAGGCATACGATTCAGAGTCATTTAAGAAATACTGTGAGTCTCATGGTATTGAACCAGGATATCTTCCAGGAGATGAATTTATGAAATTTGCTATCTCTCAGATGGAACTTTACACAGACCTTATAAATAAGCTTGGTTTAAATAAAAAGAAATAATTATTAAATGGGTAGGGGGTATCCCCTACCCATAATGAGGGAGTGGAGTATATGCTAAATGCCGATGTTGTTTTTTCTTTGATTTCTTTTGCGGTGGCACTCTGGTATTATATAGAATCACTTAAGTTTCCACCAGGTGTGGGAAATGTCCCTGGACCCGCATTTTATCCTCAACTTATCTTTTATGTATGGGTATTACTTTCCCTTATCCTATTTATTTCTGGGATAAAAAAGCGAAAGACCTATTTTTCTTATAAACTTAGCGATCCTCGCACAAAGAGAGGCGTATTAGTTATTATACTTACTTTTTTATATCTTTTTCTATGGGGTCATGGTAGGTTTGTGCTAAATACTACTATCTACTTAGGGATTGTGATGCTGATCTTGGGTGAGAAGATCGTTCAGACCATTATCGCCTCATTGGCTATATCTATATTTGTCTATTATGTGTTTAATAAATTGTTTAATGTACTTTTATTCTAAAAGATAGGTGATACATTATGGATGTTTTACATGCTATATTGTCTATATTTCAGCCTGCAACATTTACATACCTGACTCTTGGGGTGCTCCTGGGGGTATTTGTGGGAGCCATGCCAGGTCTTACGGCAACCCTTGCTGTTGCTATACTTACACCTCTTACCTTTTGGCTTCCCCCATCTCAGGGCCTTGCAATGCTTATAGGAGTTTACAATTCTGCAATATTTGCAGGTGGTATATCTGCTATCCTTATAAATACGCCTGGAACCCCTGCATCTATTGCAACTACATGGGATGGATACACGCTTTCTAAAAAAGGAATGGCAGGCATTGCACTTTCTATCAATTCAATATATTCTGTATTTGGAGGGCTTTTTAGTTCAGTAATACTTGCACTTATCTCCTTTCCTCTCGCAGAATTTGCCTTGAAATTTGGGCCTTCAGAGTATTTTGCACTTGCCATATTTGGTCTTTCTATGATGGTAAGTGTATCAGGTAAATCCATAGTAAAAGGGTTACTTGTAGGTGTAATGGGGCTTGCCCTTGCAACTGTGGGCCTTGATCCTATGCTTTCATACCCGAGATACACCTTCGGCAAGACAGAGCTTTTAAACGGTTTTTCCTTTATACCCATAATGATAGGGTTGTTTGGTTTAGGGGAGGTTTTTTTTCAGGTATTTGAATCACATGATGTAAAATCTGTATTTACAAGGACTATTGGAAGGTTATTTCCTACACTGGAACAGATAAAGAGAATGAATATTCCTGCCCTCTTATCAGCAGTGATAGGTGTGGTAATAGGTGCAATTCCAGGTACAGGAGGAGATATTGCATCTATTATAGCATGGGATCAGGCAAAAAGGATTTCAAAACATAAAGAGGAATTTGGAAAGGGTTCTGTAGAGGGCCTTGCGGCTACCTGTGTTGCAAATAATGCTGTTATAGGTGGTGCAATGACTACAATGCTTACACTGGGTCTCCCTGGTGATGCCCCTACAGCTGTACTTATAGGGGCACTTATGATGTATGGTCATCCTCCTGGCCCCGCGCTCTTTAGAGATTACCCTGATTTTGTCTGGACTATTATAGGGCTTATGTTTGTGGCAAATCTTGTGATACTGCCTATAGGCATTTTGGGGTCGCGTATATACGCAAAAACTCTTACACTATCAAAGCCCATACTCTGGTCAATTATCATTATCTTTTCCATAATTGGCTCATATGGTGTAAACAATAACCCCATGGATTTATGGGTAGTATTTATAGCAGGGGTATTTGGTTTTATCTTCAGGAAATTAGAATTTCCTTTAGGGCCTGTGATTTTGGCTTTGATCCTTGGCCCTATGGCAGAATCAAACCTAAGACGTGCACTTATTATATCACACGGTCGATGGTCTGTTTTTGTAACACATCCTATATCTTTAATATTGTTAAGCCTTTCAGCTCTGGCACTTATTTTACCATTATTAAGACGAAAAAAGGAGATGAAGAAAAATGGAGCATAAAAGATTGGAGGGGATAATACCTGCAGTTGTTACACCATTTGATGAAAAGGGTAATGTATTATATGATACTTTTTCTAAACATCTGGATTATCTTATAAAAAGTGGAGTGGATGCACTATATCCTCTTGGCACTACAGGTGAATTTCCTTCACTTTCTGTAAATGAAAGAAAAAAGTTGGCAGAAATAGCTATTAAGAAGGGGAAAGGGAAGGTTCCTGTAGTTATTCAGGTGGGAGATGATAATCCCTCTACTACCCTGGAACTTGCAGCGCATGCAATGGTTAATGGAGCAGATGGGATTGCCGTGGTCACACCATATTATTTTAATTTGGATGGAGAGGAGCTTTTTGACTATTATAAGGAAATCGCAGAGAGATTCCCAGGTCTTCCTATATATCTTTACAACATTCCTCAAGTTACAGGTGTAAAGATACCTATCCATACAGTGGAGAGACTTATTGTTAATTATGATAATATATGGGGAATTAAGGACTCCAGTGGAGATTTTTCATACCTTTTGGATTTGTTAAAATTAAAGAAGAAATATCCTCACTTCATAGTACTCAGTGGTGCAGATAAATATATCTTAAGTACTTATCAAATAGGGGTAGATGGAAATGTATCAGGCTTTGCAAACTGTTTTCCTGAACTTTTTGTATCATTTAGAAAGGCATTTATAGAAGGTGATGAGATAAATTATGAGCGCATATATGAAAAGATACTTGTAGTATGTGAAATATTAAAAGATGGCTCAGTACTTGATCTTATAAAGGGTTGTTGTAGGATAAGAGGGCAAAAAGTGGGATATCCAAGGGCACCTCTTAGGAGACTTTCTTTGGGTGAAGAAGAAGAGCTAAGAGAAGCACTTATTTCAGTGGGCCTTATTTGAACTACAATATTTATTTTTAAAGCAAATAAGAAAAAATTACTTGACAAAGTAAGTATATGTGTGTATAATTTTAACATAACTTGTACATACAACATATCAGGAAGGTAATGATGACTATAACTGAGAAACTTGATTCTTTAGAAACAGAAAAAGTAAACCCTAAGAGTGAAGATATCGATACCTTATCTCCTTTAGAGATTGCAAGGCTTATGAATGAAGAGGACAAGACAGTCCCTTATGCAGTAGAAAAGGCTCTTAACAATATTGCCAGACTTTCTGAGTTAATTGCAAAGAAGGTGTCAGATGGCGGAAGATGTATATATGTGGGTGCAGGAACTTCAGGACGTCTTGCTGTGGTAGATGCTGCAGAGACCATCCCCACGTTTAATCTCCCCCCCGGAGTATTTGTAGCTGTTATTGCAGGCGGAGAAGAGGCTATGGCAAATCCTGTGGAACAGATAGAGGATGATAAAGAAGAAGGAAAGAAGGAGATAAAGAGGCTTAAGGTGGGCCCTAAAGATGTAGTTGTGGGGATATCCGCCAGTGGAAGAACCCCTTTT
>JALVIU010000176.1 GCA_027028665.1 Candidatus Atribacteria bacterium
AGGTGTCTCATTACACCCTGTCCATTTGGTCTTGGGATGGTTCTGTCCACAGCACTTATAATACCGAGTGTAACTGTATTCTGGATCCCAAGGGGATTACCTATAGCTATTGCCCACTCACCAATCTGTAGTTTTGAAGAATCCCCAAGTTTTGCAACAGGGAGATTTTTTCCATCAATCTTTATTACAGCAAGGTCAGTATATGGATCCTTTCCTATGAGCTTTGCCTTAAATTTTCTTCCATCACTTAATGTTACTTCAATATTGTCTGCACCATCTACTACATGGTTGTTTGTGAGAATATAACCCCTTCCATCAAATATAAACCCTGAACCTATCCCTGCAACTACTCTCTCCTGAGGTTGCCCTGGACCAGGTCCAAAGAAGTCCCTTAAGAATGGATCTTCTCCAAAGAATCTCCTGAAGAAATCATCATACCCCCCATATGGAAATACAGGAGACCCTATCCTCACCTTCTTTTCTGTATCAATTCTTACAACAGCAGGACCTACCTTTTTTACCGCCTGCACTATTGGGCTATTCTGGGTATATATGTTATTTGTGGTATTATTATCTGCCCATGCCCCAAGAGAAAGCAGAAAAACTATAGCAACCGATAAGATAACTATAAGCTTTGTTCTTTTTCTCATCTTTCTTCACCTCCATTCTTATTTTTGCTCTTATTATAGTAAAAAAGTATTAAAGGATAATTAAAAATTATGTTATAATAAAAAAAATTCTAAAGAAAGGAGAATGTATATGGCAGAAGATCCGAGATATCATATTAAAGTGAGCTGTGATGATTTAGGAAAATATGTAATTATGCCTGGTGATAGGGGTAGAGTTTTAAGGATTGCAAAATATCTTGAAAATGCAGAGAAAAAAGCAGAAAATAGGGAATACCTTACATATACCGGTACACTGGATGGCGTACCTGTGAGTGTAATCTCAAGTGGAATGGGTGGACCATGTGTAGAGATGGGGGTAAACGAACTCCTCACATGTGGGGTAAATACCGTAATTCGTGTAGGTACAACAGGTGCACTCCAGGAAGGACTTCGACTCGGGGATAGTATTATTGCAACTGCCGCTGTAAGAAAGGATGGTGCAAGTGGACAGTATGTACCATATGAATTTCCTGCGGTGGGTGACATTGATACCATAAATGCACTAATAGAAGGGGCAAAGAAGATAGGAAATCCCTATCATACAGGAATAGTGCTTTCTACAGATGCATATTATGCAAGAAACTTTGCAGTAGAGGAGTCCAGAAGATATATGATGCTTATGAAAAAAGCAGGCGTCCTTTGTGTAGAGATGGAGGTAGCGACACTCTTTACGCTCTCTGCAATAAAGGGATTCAGGGCAGGTGCCATACTTACCATAAGGGAAGAGATTGTAAGTGAGACAGAACGGCTTCAGGCTGGAGAAAAGTATGAAAATGGCCTTGAAAAATCCATTCAGATTGCCATTGAGGCTATAAGGATATTGATACAAAAGGATAAGGGGGCTTGATCCCTTATCCTTTCCCTCAGTATATAAGTATCCCCCGAATAGGACTAATCTAACTATATATACCCCATTATGCATAATTAATTCTTACCGATAATAGTATTTGTTTTAGTATTGAGATTAACATTTAGGAGGTAACTATGGATTTCCTCATAAAGCTGGATAACTTGAAGGTAGTTAAAAATGGAAAGACCCTTATAGAGAAGATAGATTGGACAATGAAACCAGGAGAGAGCTGGGCAATACTTGGGAGAAATGGTGCAGGTAAGTCCACCCTCCTTCAGGTAATCCTGGGATATATAAAGCCATACTATGGGAGTAAGATACACTACTTTGGGGATATGTCTTTGTTTTTTAATATATGGGATATAAGGACAAAGATTGGTTATATATCCTATGAACTTGAGGATATGTATAGATATAATGAACAGGGTATAGATGTAGTGCTTACTGGATTTTATTCAAGTATTGGACTTTATGAAGAGCCAGATAATGATATGATCCAGAATGCAAAAGGGTGGTTTTCAAGGTTTGGTATCTTAAATCTTATGGATAAAAAGATAAAAAATATGTCCCAGGGAGAAAGACAAAAGGTGTTTCTTCTCCGTGCACTTATTCATAAACCCAGAATTCTTGTTCTTGATGAGCCCTTTGTAGGATTAGATATACCTTCGAAAGAGGAGATCCTTCTCATGGTAGATGAAATAGGCAGAAGTGGTACATCTCTTATACTTACTACACATCTTCCTGATGAGATAGTACCCTCTGTAACACATGTTTTATATTTAAAAAATGGAAAGCCCTTTAAGATGGGGAAAAAAGAAGAGATGCTAAGGGATGAGATTTTCTCTGAGGCCTTTGATTGTGATATAAAACTTTTTAAAGATGGTGAAAGATACAGAGTAGGGAAGGTAAATTTACATAACCTCTAACTCTTCTTAATCTCCCTTTAAAAAGAAAAGAGTCAACTGCTTCTTAAGTCCTCCCCTTTTGCAGGGAGAGATTAGGGGAAGGTAAAGAGGGAAGCCCCCATAGATTTCCCTTCCCTGGTGAGAGATGGCACTCCCTTAGAAACCCTTTAGAAAGAAGAATAAAGAAGCGGGTTGACCTTTCCTATGAAGAGGGAGAACATGATGTAATATACTATGATTAATCAGGATAAAATACCTCACGAGGTGCCCAGAAGATAAACGCTACTGATAGTATAAAAGTAAATACACCTATACCTATGAGTAATGTATAATAAGGGGCTTTATCTATTATGATACCCATAAAAAGTGCACCTACAGGTACCATCATTTGAGACACCATATTTAAAAAGGCCATTACTCTTGAGCGTATATAGGTAGGTGCCATTTTCATAATATTTGCCGTTGCGGGATTATCTATAAATGGTATGGAAAATCCAATACCTATAGCTCCTATTGTTATTAGTATAGAGTTTCCAGATAGAGGGGAGAGTGAAAATAGAAACAGCATGAAGAGAGATTCTAAAATAACTGTGCCCATTTTCATAAGAAGCCCTGTATCCTTTTTGGATAAAAATACTGATAGAAGTATATTTGCAATAAGCATCCCTATAACCAATACCCCTTCCAATAGTCCTACATAAGAAGGTGGATAAGAGAATATCTTTCTTATGATAAATGGAAGGACTATCTGGAAAAATGGATTAAACACAAGATTCATAAACATAGAAAAGCCCATCAGGATAAGAAGCCCTCTCTTTTTTAGTAAGAAACTTACACCTTCTTTCATATCAAAAAGTACATTTTGCAGTGTGAATACACTTTTTGTAATATGGGGTTTATATTTTATAAATATCTCAAATGTGGCAGAACCCAGATAGGATACTGCATTTATTATAAATATAAGAAATATTCCTCCCAGTCCATAGATTATACCACCTATTACAGGGCCTATTATATTTGATATACCTCCAACTATACCCAGAAGGGAATTTGCGCGAACCAGTTCTTCCTCATCAACAAGCTCTGCCACCATGGCAGATGTGACAGGACCAAAAAATGTATCAAGGGTAGAAAGCAGGAGCTGTGTACCAAATAGGATAGGTATGGTAAGGAGTCTATAGTGGACAAGGACTCCCAGAAAGAGTACTATCACCCCACGGGCATAATCAAGCCCTACCATGATATATTTTCGATTTATACGATCACCTACAACACCTGCAATAGGGGAGAGAAGTACCCTGGGGAGATAGCTTAGAAATGTAAGTGTACCCATAAGGGTGCCAGAACCTGTGAGGTCCAGAATATATAGGGGTAGGGCGATACCCTGTGCCCCACTCCCTATATTTGAGACAAGTGTACCTGCTGCAAATAAAAGAAAATTGTACCAACTCTTATTTGTTTTATACATTGAATCTAAAGTTTATAATATCACCATCTTGTACGATATAATCCTTTCCTTCTAATCTGTAGAGATTGAGCTTTTTTGCCTCTTTCTCAGAGCCTGCCTTTATGAAATCCTCATAGGATATTACCTCTGCCCTGATAAATCCCCTTTCTATATCAGAGTGCACCTCTCTTGCCGCCCTTTTTGCATTAGTCCCTCTCTTTATGGGCCATGCCCTTACCTCATCCTTTCCCACTGTGAAAAAGGATATAAGGTCAAGTGCCCTAAATGCATCCTTTATAATGCGTGTAAGTGCAGGTTCAGTGAGACCCATATCGGCGAGAAATTCTTTTTGTTCCTCTTCTGAAAGTGCCATAAGTTCTTCTTCTATCTTAAGGGAGATGACATCATAGGGGATACCTTCTACAGGGAAATCTATCTCTCCTCCTATATCGTTTTCATGGATATTGAAAAGTACCATCATAGGTTTTAGAGTAAGAAGGCCAAGGTCTTTTATAAGCTCTATATCGTCCTTTGAAAGCTCTAATAATTTAAGCGGTTTTTCCTCCTCAAGGTGAGCCTTGCACTTCTTAAGCACCTCTATCTTTCTTGGAAGATTTGCATCCTTTACCTTATTTATAAGTTTTTCTCCCCTCTCAAGGGCCCTTTCCACCATATCCAGGTCAAAGTATATAAGCTCTGAATATATATAATCAAAATCCTTCTTTGGATCCTCTTTTTCCCCTGGATAGAGGGAAAAACCCCTTATTACAATAAAGATCCCATCTACCTTTTGAAGCTCTCCCAGGGGATTTCCCTTTTTGTCCTTCTC
>JALVIU010000177.1 GCA_027028665.1 Candidatus Atribacteria bacterium
AGGTTCTCCAAACCTCTTTAATGGAATCATCGAAAGAAAGGTCTCTTTTACCTTATCTGTAAGTTTTGAAGTCATATCAGTTACTATAAATCCTGGAGCAACAGCATTGACTAATATACCAGATGATGCAAATTCTTTTGCTAAAGACTTTGTTACACCTATAATTCCAGCCTTTGATGCAGCATAATTTGCCTGTCCTGCATTCCCTATTATTCCTACTATGGAAGAGATATTTACAATCCTCCCCCATCTATTTTTTCTCATAAGTCGAAATGCCGCCTTACTACATAAAAATACACTCTTTAAATTGATACGTATAACCTCATCCCAATCTTCTTCACTCATTCTCATAAGAAGATTATCTCTTGTGATGCCTGCATTGTTTATGAGAATATCAAGTCTTCCAAGCTCCTCTGTAATCTTAGAAAATACCTTATCCACATCTTCCTTTCTTGAAACATCTGCCTTTATACCTATAGCCTCTCCACCATTTTCTCTTATCTTATTTACTACTTCACTTATTCTTTCTTCACTTGTTGCACCATTTACAACAACTATCATGCCAGAAGATGCAAGCCTTAAGGCAATGGCCTTACCTATCCCCCGTGTAGAACCTGTAATAAGGGCTACCTTTTTCTCAGTCATTTTTTGAAAGTATCTCCTTTGCCTTATTATATAATTCTACTTTACCTACATCCATCACCTTAATATTTCTATCTATATCTCTCATAAGCCCCCTCAATACCTTTCCAGGACCCACTTCAAGGGCCATACTGACTTTACCAGAAAGTACTTTCATAGCATCTACCCAGAGTACCGGGTTGTCAATCTGTTTTATAAGCGCATTCAGGATATCTTCCTTTTTCGTAAGGGGTCTTGCATTATAATTTGCAATCACAGGGATCCTGGCATCATGAAGCTCTACCTTTTCGATCTCTTTCTTCATTTTCTCTCCTACATCTTTCATAAGAGAAGAGTGGAATGGAGCACTTACACTCAATGGTACAATTCTCTTCGCACCTGCTTTTTTTGCCAATTCCCCTGCCTTTTCAAGGGCCTTCACTTCTCCACTTATCACTATCTGTTTCTCTGAATTAAAATTTGCAGGTTCCACCACACCAAATTTTCTTGCTTCATTACATATTTCTTCTACCTTCTCCCTGGAAAGTCCTACTATTGCATACATAGAACCAAGACCCAGAGGAGAGGCCTCCTGCATAAACTCTCCCCTTTTTCTTACAAGATATACTGCATCCTTAAAATCTAATACTCCTGCTGAAACAAGGGCGGAATATTCACCTAAGCTATGTCCTGCAACAATATCAGGATATATTCCGTCATTATTCAGCATTTTATTCAATGCAACACTCATTGTCAAGATAGCAGGCTGAGTATTATAAGTTTTTCTTAGCTCTTCTTCAGGTCCCTCAAAACAGAGCTTTGATATGGAAACCCCTAATACCTCATCTGCTTCGTCAAAGGTCTCTCTGAAGATCTCAAATTTCTCATAGAAATCTTTTCCCATACCTACATATTGAGAACCTTGACCAGGAAACAAAAATGCAATACCCATTCTACCCTCCTAAGTATTTTTTACTCAGGGACAAAATAAGCTCTTCTGCCTCTTTTACTATATCTTCAATAATGGTCCTTACAGGTTTTATATCCTTTATAAGTCCTGAGATCTGTCCTGCCATAACAGAACCCATATCAACATCACCTTCTACTACCGCCCTTCTCAGTGCACCTGTGCCAAGTTTTTCAAGCTCTTCTGGTGATGCACCTTGTGCCTCAAGTTTTATAAACTCTCGCGCAAGCTTATTCTTTATCACCCTTACTGGATGCCCTGTAGATCTTCCCGTCTCTACTGTTGAACGGTCTGTAGCCTTGACGATTGCATTTTTATAACGCTCATGCACCTCTGCCTCAGAGGATGCAACAAACCTTGTTCCCATCTGTATACCCTTTGCACCAAGTGCCAATGCTGCAACCATACCTCTTCCATCTGCAATACCTCCTGCTGCAACTACAGGAATACTTACAGCATCCACTATTTGGGGAATGAGTGCCATAGTAGTAATTGTACCTATATGTCCACCTGATTCAAGGCCTTCCGCCACCAATGCATCTGCCCCTTCTCTCTCCAGTCTCTTTGCCAGTGCTACAGATGCAACCACAGGGATCACTTTTATGCCGTATCTTTTTAGCTCTCTCATAAAAGGTCCAGGGTTTCCTGCACCCGTCGTAACCACAGGAACCTTCTCTTCTATCACTACATCCTTTACCTGTTGGGCAAAAGGAGAAAGCAACATAATATTTACCCCAAAGGGCTTATCTGTAATCTCTCTAACCTTTTTTATCTCTTCTCTTAGTGCATCAGGTGGCATATTACCTGCACCTATTATACCAAGACCTCCTGCTTCGGATACTGCACCTGCCAATTTACCCGTTCCTGCCCATGCCATACCACCCTGAAATATAGGATACTCTATTCCTAAAAGATCACATAGCTCTGTTTTTATCATGGCTCACCTACTCCTTTATCCATCTTAAGGCTATTGCGGCCCACGTAAGACCTGCTCCAAATGAAACAAGTACTATATTATCACCCTTAGAGATTTTATTTTCTTTTACTGCCTCATCTAAAGCAATGGCCACAGATGCAGATGAGGTATTTCCATATTTATCCAGATTTACAAATACCTTCTCTTTTGGCAAACCCAATCTCTTTCTCGCAGAATCTATAATTCTTATGTTTGCTTGATGAGGAATGAAATAATCAATATCCTCTTTACTAAGGCCTGCCTTCTCTATAACTCTTAAAGATGCCTCTCCCATAATTCTTACTGCAAACTTATATACCTCATTTCCTGCCATATAGATAGAGTGTTTCTTTTGCCTTACTGTATCCAAAGATGCAGGGGTTCTTGAACCACCTGCCTCCATCTTTAGAAGCTCCCCTCCATCACCTCGAGATCCAAGTTCACATGAAAGGATTCCTGGTTCATCAACGGGCGCGAGGACTGCTGCTCCTGCCCCATCCCCAAAAAGTACTGCTGTATTTCTGTCATCCCAGTTTATAATTCTGGAAAGTGTTTCTGCTCCCACAACTAACACCTTATCATAAAGCCCTGTTGCGACAAATTGCCACCCCACAGATAACCCATATACAAACCCACTACATCCTGCCTCCAGATCAAATGCCCCGGCCTTTTTTGCACCAAGTCTATCCTGGATAAGACATGCAGTGGCAGGAAATGCCATATCTGGAGTTACAGATGCTACTATTATAAGGTCTAATTCCTCTGGCTTTACACCTGCATCCTCTAAGGCCTTAAGTGCTGCCTCATATGACATATCAGATGTTGACTCATCTTCCCGTGCAATCCTTCTCTCCTTTATACCTGTTCTAGTAGTAATCCATTCATCACTTGTATCCATCATGTTTTCTAAATCTTTATTGGTAAGTATTTTTTCAGGCACATATGAACCCGTACCTATTATCCCTACATTTCTAACTATCTTTTCACTCATCTCTACTATCTCCTTTAAACTTAATAATTTCTTCTTCTATCCTTTCTATACCCTTATTTTGAACAAATTCCTTTGCAACTCTGATAGCATTCTTTATAGCACGTGCCTTAGATCTTCCATGAGATATAATACATGTCTTCTTTATGCCGAGTAATGGTGCCCCTCCATATTCTGCATAGTCTAATGTTTTTCTCAATCTATTTAATAAAGGTATAAGAAAAATAAGGCCAATAAAATTTAAAGGATTCCTCCTCCATTCCTTTTTTAATAACAGATACAGATTCTTCACCACACCTTCACCAAATTTTAGCAGTACATTTCCCACAAATCCATCACACACAACGACATTTGCACGCCCTGTAAGCACATCATTTCCCTCTATATTTCCTATAAAATTCAAGTTAGAATTCTTAAGAACCTCGTGAGATTCGAGTATGAGTCTATTGCCTTTGGTCTCCTCTTCTCCATTACTCAAAAGTCCTACTGTAGGTCTCTCTATACCAAAGATAGATTTCAAATAAATACTGCCCATAATGGCAAATTCCAATATATTCCTTGGTTTTGAATCTACATTTGCACCTACATCTATTAAAAGATTTATACCACCAAAAGAAGGCATCAATATAGCAAGAGCCGGCCTATGTATGCCCCTTATCCTTCCTATTCGCAAAAGAGCACCTGCCATTATAGCTCCACTGTTACCTGCAGATACAAATGCATCTGCTTCTCCTTTCTTTACCAAATCAAGTCCCACCATCAAAGAAGACTTCACCCTTTTAATAGCAATAGAAGGACTTTCATGCATATCAACAATATCTTCTGTATCCACTATTTTTACCCTATCAGAAAACTCTCTAAACAGCTTATTATAACTCTTAAGAAGTTCACTTTTTCTACCTGTAACTATTATATTTGTTCCATCTGATGGATTTTCTTTTAAGAACTTATATATACCTTTTAATACTTCATGGGGTGCATAATCCCCACCATGACCATCTACTACTATATTCATAGTTTATTACCTCTTTATACTTTCAAGGATGCGATAATAAATTTACCCACAAACACCTCTTCACTATTTACCTTTGTTACAACCTTTACAAGATACTTATTATTTTTACTCCTTGCAAGCCTCGCTCTGGCAACGAGTTTATCTCCTATATGCACTTTTTTTCTGTATCTTACCCTTGCAATACCTGTAAGAGCAATGGGAGCATCTATAAGCGCAAGGGCCAAAGAATTTGCCTGTGCAAAAATATACTGTGCCTGTATTATATCACTTTTTTCAAAACTCATATACGGTTTTGTCTCAAGAACAGAAATGCCATCTTGACCTAAATTCAAATCTATAAGTTCCCCTATAATATCCTTCATAGAGATACTCTTAAGATTTTCCTCTTTTTCTCGAGCAATACTCTTAAGTCTCTCTCTTTGATCAGGAATACCCAACTTATTTCGATATAATCTAATAGTGGATATACTTACCCCAAGATATTTAGCAAGTTCTTCATCTGTCAAAAAGGGCTTTTCTTGGATAAGTTCTTTTAGTCTTTCTTCTTTTTCTTGCACAGAAAGGGTCATGAGTTTATAATACTACCTCCTATTATAACCTGGTAACAATTTTTAATTAAAAAAAGAGAAGTACCTACTACTCCTCTTCTTTTTCCTCAAATACTAAAACTTGCCTTCCCTCATAGTATCCACATTCTGGACATACCCTATGAGGAAGAATCATAGCATGACAATTAGGACACTCTACAAGCTGAATTACTCTTGCCTTCCAATGGGTTCTTCTCTTATCTCTTCTTGCTTTGGATGTTTTCCTTTTTGGTGTTGTCAACCTTGCCACCTCCCAAATAATATGATAACACCTTAAATGGTGATTCTTTAATATCTTCTATCTTACAATTACAAGTTTCAATATTTAAATTTGTCCCACAAATAGGACAAAGCCCTTTACAATCTTCTTTACAAAGGGGCTTCATCGGGACATTCACAATTATACTCTCAATTACAAATTTGTCAAGGTCTATTTCCCCATTTTTATAATAAAATATATCCAGGTCTCTTTTTGTAAGCTCTATTTCCTTCTCATTGTAGTAGTCTCTCTTAAACTTGAAAATACCCCTTACCCATAAGGAAAAATTCTTTTCAAATTCCTCAAGACATCTACTACAGATAAGTTTTAATGTATAAGTTAATTTGCCTATTATAACTACATTATAAGAGCTCCTGTCAAAAAATATCCTAAATTTCACAAAAACAGGTGAAGATAAGGTGTATTCCTTATCCTCACCTAAAGTTAAATTTTCTCTATATTCCAATAAAAAACTATCTTCTTCTCTTTTTTTAAGTTCCTTTAAAGAAATCTTCACTTATCCAACCTATCCACGATCTCCTTGGTATCTCTCGCTATCATAAGCTCTTCATTGGTAGGAACAAGGAGTACCTTTACCCGGGAAGAGGGTTTGGACAAAATGGCCTCTTCTGCCCTTACTCTATTATTAACATCATCGTTAAATTCTATTCCTAAAAATTCAAGCCCATGACATACATCTCTTCTTATAAGTTCATCATTTTCTCCAATGCCTGCAGTAAATACGAGTGCATCAAGTCCCCCCATAATTGCTGCATATGCACCAATATATTTTTTTGCCCTGTGTACAAATACCTCTATTGCAATCCTTGCTCTACTGTTTCCTTTCGCCTTTTCCTTCTGAATATCCCTCATATCATTACTTATACCAGAAAGGCCCAGAAGGCCACTCTTTTTATTTAAAATGTTATAGACTTCTTTAGAGGTAAGATTTTCTTTATCCATAAGATATGTCACAATTGCAGGGTCTATATCTCCGGAACGAGTACCCATAACCATACCTTCAAGAGGGGTAAAGCCCATAGTGGTTTCAATTGATTTACCATTTTTCACTGCTGCAAAAGAAACACCATTTCCCATATGTAATGTAATGATCTTTAGCTCTTCTATCGATTTTCCTATAATCTCTGCTGCCCTCTGTGATACATATCTATGTGAGGTACCGTGAAATCCATATCTTCTTATCTTATATTTTTCATAATATTCATAAGGTAATGCATACATATAGGCATAATCTGGCAATGTTGCATGAAAGGCAGTGTCAAAAACACCTATGTGAGGAATATTTGGCATAAGCTCTTGGCATGCTTCAATTCCCCATATATTTGGAGGATTATGCAGTGGTGCAAGTTCAATATTTTCCCTTAATGCCACCATTACCTCATCGGTAATAAGGACAGAACCTGAAAATTTCTCACCCCCATGTACTACTCTATGCCCCACAGCCTTGATCTCACTTAGATCCTTTATAACCCCATGCTCATCATCCAATAATGCCTCTATAAGAAGTTTAATACCTACCTTATGATCAGGGATAGAAACTTCTTTAGTAATCTTTTCGCCGCCAATAGGTGTATGAGTAATCTTTGAGCCCTCTATTCCAATTCTTTCTACCAATCCCTTTGCAAGGAGAGTCTCATCTTTCATGTCAAAAACTTGATATTTAATAGAAGAACTCCCACTATTAATTACAAGTACCTTCACTTTAATCCTCCTTATTTAAATTTATTTATATACCCAAACCTTCTGCCTTAAGCACGGCTACTGCCACTACATCTACTATGTCATCTACACTACATCCCCTGGATAAATCATTTACAGGCTTTGCCATTCCTTGCAAAATAGGGCCAACAGTCTTTGCACCTGCCAATCTCTCCACCAATTTATAACTTATATTTCCTGCTTGAAGATCAGGAAATATAAGTACATTTGCCTTACCTGCAACGGGACTTCCTTTTGCCTTTCTTTCGCCTACCTTAGGTACAAGTGCTGCATCTGCTTGAAGTTCTCCGTCTATAATAAGATCGGGAGCCTTCTGCTTCGCTATCTCTGTAGCCCTTCTCACTTTATCCACCAGTTCATGTTTTGCACTACCTTTTGTAGAAAAGGACAGCATGGCTACTTTCGGCTCTTTCCCCACAAGGGTCTTAAATGTTTTCGCAGATGAAATAGCTATATCTGCAAGTTCTTCTGCCGTGGGATTGGGCATTACTGCACAATCTGCAAAATTCAATATTCCATCTTCACCATATTCCGAATTAGGTAAAATCATAAACATACTACTTGATACAATACTTACACCAGGTGCTGTTTTAATAGTTTGAAGGGCAGGCCTTAATACATCACCTGTTGCATTTATAGCACCTGCAACCTCTCCATCTGCATCACCAGAATAGACCATAAGTGCACCAAAATATAGAGGATCCTTCATGAGTTCAAAAGCCTTTTCCTCTGTCATTCCCTTATGTTTTCGGAGTTCATAATAGGTTTTTGCATATTTCTCCCTAAGAGGTGAGGCTTCAGGATCTACAATCTGTGCTCCCTCAATATCCACATTATATTCCTTTGCAAGGGCCTTAATTCTTTCTTCTTTTCCCAAGAGAATAGGGTATGCAATCTTCTCTTTTAAAATAATTTCTGTGGCCTTTATAGTACGTTCTTCTTCACCCTCTGGTAGAACAATCCTCTTTGGAGCAAGGGCGGCTTTCCTTCTAATTTCCGCAATAAGGTCCATATTCCATCACTCCTTCTCTGGTATATTTTAAAAAACATAGAAATACTTTCTCCGTTCTAATTGTAATATATCTATATAAATATTGCAAGGAAAAAAGCGAAAAAATCGAAAAAAATTTAAAATAAAAAACTTATGTTCACTTTTTCTAATTTTTCTAACTAATAAAGGATATTTATTGACATTTCTATATTTATCATTATAATAATATTTATATTGCGAAAAAGGAGGTGAATATCAAATTCAATATACTGAATTACTAACATTTATTTATTATTCTAAAATTAAAAAGGAGGGGAAACTTGTGAAAAGAGGAATAATATTTTTCCTGGTTATTTCTATTCTTCTATTGATTTTCTCAGCTTTCGGCCTTGCAGAAGAGAAACCCCAATATGGTGGTACATTAGTAAGACCTGACACCTATGGGGACCCTGTAAATCTCGATCCAATACTTACTACACTTACAGCTACTCAAATGGTAAATATGCTAATATTTGATGGCCTTGTGAGATTAAATGGGGCAACAGGAGAGATCGAGCCTGCAATTGCAAAGTCATGGGAAGTAAAAGAAAATGGGAAGGTATTTATATTTCACCTAAGAAAGGGAGTAAAATTCCACAATGGCAGAGAGGTAAAAGCGGCTGATTTTAAATACTCTTTTGAAAGAATAAAACCACAAAACAGGGCGCCTCATACATTCTTAATAGATGGTATAGTAGGGGCAAAGGAATATCTACAAGGCAAAGCAGATGAGATAAAGGGTATAAAGGTATTGGATGATTATACCTTAGAAATAGACCTTACAGATATAGATGTAACATTTTTAAATAAATTGGGCACATGGATGGATATGTCTGTAGTGCCTAAGGAAGAAGTGGAGAAATTGGGAAAAGAATTCGGCAATAAACCTTGTGGTACTGGCCCATTTAAGCTCGAAAAGTGGGTAAAGGATAGCGAGGTAGTGCTTGTCGCAAATGATGATTATTTCATGGGAAGACCCTATCTTGATAAGATTATATTTAAGGTAATGCCTGAGGCATCTACAAGAGAACTTGCATTTGATTCTAAAAGATTGGATGTAATGGTACTCACAGATGTTCAGTATAAAAAATATACAAGACATCCTATTTATAAGAAAAACCTCATTGAAGTAGCAGAGCTTTATACAAGACATATAGGATTTAATTTAGATTGGGGACCTCTTAAGAACAAAAAAGTAAGAAAGGCAATAAATTATGCAATAGATAAAGAGACCATAATAAAGAAACTCTTAAACAATAAGGCATTTCCAGCGGTAGGTGTACTTCCAAGTAGTATGGGTGCATTTAACAAGAACCTAAAGGGATATGAGTATAATCCAGAAAAGGCAAAGAAACTCCTAAAAGAGGCGGGATATCCAGATGGATTTGAGGTAGAGATACTTACAAAAAGCGGGCCACCTGCATGGGGACTTCCTACAGTCGAGGCTGTTATGACATATCTCGATAAGGTAGGCATTAAATTAAAACCAAAATTGGTAGAGGGGGGTACCCTTGGTGAAGAAGTAGGAAATAGAAACTTTCAAATGTATATATGGTCTGTAGGTGGAGAGGCAAGTCCACTTAATTACCTATATTCCTACTTCCATTCAAAGAATATTGGTCCTGCGGGTAACTTCTGTGGATATTCCAATCCAGAAGTAGATAAATTATTAGATACTGCAAAGAAAGAAATAGACTCAGAAAAGAGGATAGCACTTATTAGAAAGGCGGAAGAAATCATAGTTGATGATGCACCATGGTGGTTCTACAACTACAACAAGGCAGTTATGGTACATCAGCCATGGGTACATGGGCTTAAACCAGTAGCAACTGATATAGATTACCAAAGAATGGAAAAAGTATGGATTTCTAAACATTAATCCATGGGCACATATATAGCAAGAAAACTGTTATTACTCATCCCTATATTAATAGGTGTAACTTTAATAACATTTATACTTATGAGAATTATACCCGGGGATCCTGTTTTGCAGCTCATGGATCCCCGGGCTGCAAAGGTGGATCCAGAAGTAGCTGCACAGATCAAGGCATATTGGGGACTTGATAAACCTGCCTATGTGCAATATTTAAAATTTATATGGAATGCCCTGCATGGACATCTGGGCTATTCCTATAGAAGTAACCAGGATGTACTGAAGGTAATTTTAGAAAGATTTCCTGCAACTCTTAAACTCACTTTACTCTCTATGGGTTTTGCTATATTTTTCGGCATCCTAATAGGGGTTATATCTGCTATAAAACACAATACCTTTATAGATGTTATAAGTATGACTATTGCACTTATTGGTGTATCTACCCCTATATTCTGGCTTGGACTCATTCTTATGTACATATTTGGAGTGGCCTGGCCTATACTCCCTCCATCAGGATATGGTCCTGGAATTACATATCTTATCCTACCATCTCTCACTCTGGGATATGCAGTCACGGCCTTTATATCTCGTATATCTCGCTCTTCTGTGCTCAATATAATTGGTATGGACTATGTAATAACAGCCAGGGCAAAGGGGCTCTCTGAAAAAATAGTTATCTATAAACATATTTTAAAGAATGCACTTATACCTATAGTAACAATTATAGGTATAGAGACAGGATGGCTTTTAGGAGGTGCTATTGTCACAGAAACAGTCTTCTCATGGCCTGGCATAGGTAGATTATTAATAGAATCTATAATGGCCCGAGATCTGCCCATGGTTCAGGGTTGCATCTTATTTATTGCACTATTATTCTCTCTTGTAAACCTTATAGTAGATATTATATATTCCCTCATTGATCCAAGGGTAAAGTACGGAAGGAGTTAAAAATGAAAAAGGCATTTAAAAATAAAGGTATATTAGTAGGTGGGGGTATAGTAGTATCCTTTATAATTCTTGCCATATTTGCACCTCTCATTGCACCATATAATCCAAAAGATGCAGATCTTATGAGATCACTTGAACCACCTCAGCTAAAATACCCCTTTGGTACAGATGTACAGGGAAGAGATATTCTAAGTAGAATTATATTTGGTTCAAGGGTGTCGCTCTCTGTGGGTCTGGTGGTCCAGGCCATTTCTCTTAGTATAGGTATCCCCTTAGGACTCATATCAGGTTTTTATGGCGGAATTGCAGATGATATAATCACATCTTTAATAAATATCATGTTTTCGTTTCCGAGTTTGCTCTTTGCCATTGCTATAATGGCAGTACTTGGGCCAAGTATTTACAATATATATCTTGCCCTTGGTATAATAAGCTGGCCTACTGTGGCAAGGCTTGTAAGAGGTGAGACATTATCCCTTAAGGAGAGGGACTTCGTAGAGGCAAGCAAGGCATTGGGAGTTCATAATTTCTCTATTATATTTAAACATATACTTCCCAACTGTCTGGGGCCTATAATAGTTGTCGCAACTCTTGGTATCGCAGATGCTATTCTCACAGAGGCTACGCTTAGCTTTTTGGGGCTTGGCATCCAACCCCCCACGCCCTCCTGGGGCTCAATGCTCTCCCGTGGAAGGGAATACATATGGTCTGCACCTCATCTTGTAATCTTTCCTGGACTTGCCATATTAATCACAGTACTTGGTTTTAATCTATTAGGAGATGGTTTAAGGGATATATTTGACCCCAAATTAAAAAATATTAAATAAGGTCCTCTGGCCCAAAACTATCAGGTAAAAGTTCAGATAGAGATTTTTTGATCATATCCCCCTTCAGATTGGCTACAACCACTTCCATATCTTTTCCAAATTCTCGGATCACCTGTCTGCATGCCCCACATGGAGAAGCAGGTGGATTTGTATCTGTTACAACTACCAAAAAATCAAAATCTCTCTCACCTTCTGACACTGCCTTAAAAATGGCTACCCTCTCTGCACATACAGTAAGGCCAAAGGATGCATTTTCTATATTACACCCTGTGAAAATTTTTCCATCCTTTGTCACCAGGGCAGCCCCCACTAGAAAGTGAGAATAAGGTGCATATGCATTATTTCTTATCTCTTTTGCATATTCAAAAGCCTTTTTCAATAATTTCTCATTCATATTTTTTCTCCTTTCTTAATTTCTTTATAATTATACCTCATTTAAAATAAATTACAAAAAATAATCAAAAATTTTTTAAAAAATGGATTGACTTTTTTGAAAAGAAATTTTATAATATAAATGCGAATAAAATTTAAAAAATAGGAGGAATCGGGAATGAAAAGACCATTACCTGAAAAAGTGTCTCAGACAGAAATAGTATTTAAGGCAGAGGAGTTAGAAGCTGTTCTTTCTGCACCTCCAATGGATATTCCCCCATTTGAGCCAGCATTAGTTAAAACCACAAAAGGGGATATGGTTATAAGACAAGCAAAAAAAGAAGAAGCACCTAAACTCTTAGACTTCATTAAAAAATTACTCGATGTAGATCATGACTTCTATGATATAGTGGGTGCAAGGGTTTATGCAGAGATTCTGGGATGGTACAGAAATCGTCTAAAAGATCCTTACACACTTCTCGGTATTATTGACGGAAAATTGGTTGCATTTGCAAATGGAAGACTTATGAATAAGGATATAAACATCTCCCTTCACACTCTCGCATTTGAGAGAGGTGGAAGACTTGGTGCCGCAATGTACTATGCAAAATGTCACTACACATTTGAAACACTCGGACAGAAAGAGTACTGGGCAACATATGAAAGTTATAATGGATTCAAGAGATGGGGTATTGGTATGGCACAGCCATCCTATCCATGGCCAGATGTACAACACGAATTAGGTGGTGCAAAGGTATTCTATGTAACAAAGGATTACTGGAATACTACAATCAAGAAATACCTCGAAGACTACACAGGGTATACACTTATAAGACCTGTACCTGAAGACCTTCTCAAGAAGGCTGAAAACTTTGAGGTGCCAGAATCACCAGCTGTATAGCTAATACTTTGTGTGGATATAAATAGTCTACCTCCTTCCGCCCCATAGGACTCCCTATGGGGCATTTTC
>JALVIU010000178.1 GCA_027028665.1 Candidatus Atribacteria bacterium
AAACAAATGGAACAAATAAAAAGAACAAAAAAACAAGACTTTATACTTTTATATCACCTCCTTTTGTTTTATCTTAAGAGTACGTAATCTATTTATAGCAGCAGCTACTTCATACTTTCTTACGCTGGACATATCTCCTATAGGATAAGAAAAAGGAGAAAAAATATCTATTCCATCTTTTTCTAAGGTAACATCTATTATGTCCATTACTTCTTTCATTGTTCTATAATTATTTATTATACCACTTTTCACAAGATAATATATTATATAAGCAATAGCTTTTGTCTGAGTATGATCTACAATCTGTTCAACCTTGTCAAGTTCTATGGTTTCCTGTCCTATAACTATGATATCTTCTCCTTTATTGTCGATTTTTATCTTCCTTCCCTTTAAAAAGTTAAACCCGCTAGATAAAGGGATACGACTCATAGGATTCTTAAGGGGATTTATTGGCTCTATATCCCTATTTAAGGGATATAGATTTACTATATTTTTTGCTTTATCTGTTACATCTCGAGGGAAATATTCATCCATCATAATAACTGTATCTGCCTTATCAAGGTAATCTCCAGATCCTCCCAAGACGAGTACTGTAGATATCTCATATTTTTCATATAGTTCCCTTACCCTATCCAAAAAAGGAGTAATAGGCTCTTTTTCCTTTTTTACAAGTTTTTGCATTCTAAAATCTCGAATCATGAAATTTGTAGCAGACGTATCTTCATCTATGAGTAAAACTCTGGTTCCTATCTCCATAGCCTCTGCTATATTTGCAGCCTGAGATGTACTCCCACTTGCAAAGGTTGTAGTAAAATCTATAGTAGGCCTTCCCATAGGAAGATTATTAATAAAAGACGAGATATCTACCTTCTCTATATTTCTTCCATCCTCTGCCCTAATCTTTACGGCACGGGGATCTGTTACTACATATTCTCTTCCATCTCCTGGTATATGAGTATAGATGCCTAACTCTATTGCCCTTAAAAGGGTACTTTTTCCATGAAATCCACCACCTACAATAAGTGTAACCCCTTTTGGTATACCCATACCACAAATCCTCTTTCCTGAAGGAAGAGAAAACTCTACTTTAAGGGACTCAGGACTTTTAAATAAAACAGCTTCATCTCTGGAAAGAGGTAAATCACTTACCCCACTTTTCCGAGGAAGAAGTGAATCATTTCCGATAAATGAAACAAGTCCTTTTTCAGAAAGCATGTCCCTTAAAAATGCTACATCTACAAATAACTCTACAAAGTTTTTTATATAATTATATTCTCTTTTATCATATATGAGAGCAAAGGAGATGATTCTGGGAAGTTCAGTAAAAAATATGGAAATAGCCTCTTGCCCTAAGATTCTCCTTCCACGAGCAGGAAGACCCACTCTAAAGCGCACCTCTATATTACCACCTACAATAACTACAGAGGAACGGGCAAGGATCTTTTGTCCTCCAGCCTCAATCCATATAAGTCCACCCCTTCCTGTACCCCTTATCCCTCTTCCAAATTGATATATACCTCTTTTAAACTTTCTTCCTATAAAATCAGAAAGGGCAATCTGCTTTAGATTACTATCCAAAAACTCCTCTGGAAATAAGGCATTTTTAATAGGAAATAAAACCCTGATACGAGAAGGAGATGCAAATGGATCTCCCTGGATATGGTCTATAGTAAGGGTATAGGAGGGAAATCTATACTCCCCCCTTATACCCTTATATGCTTTATATCCGGCTCCATCGATTCTTCTTAATTCATTTCTTAAAGAGGCACTATCTTTTACCATTACTCTCTTAGTCCACCTATTGCACTCCTTGCAACCTTTATTTTTATACCATTTCCTAAATCAAGAACAAGTTCCTCATCCTTTATATCCAGAATTGTTCCATAGATACCACCTATAGTTATAACCTTATCTCCCTTTTTTAAATTTGCCAACATATTCTTTCTCTCTTTCTGCTTTTTTTGCTGCGGCATAATCAAGAAAAAGTAAAACAATACAAATATAATAATTAAAGGTAAAAGTTGCTGTAATGCCTGTGCATTCATAAATCATTCCTCCTTTTTTGTTTTATATTTTCTTAAAAATTCATTTTTGAATTCTAAAAATCTACCTTCTCGTATGGCATCTCTTATCCTTTTCATAAATGTTTCCATAAAATAAAGATTATGCCATGTAGCAAGGGTAGATGCAAGTATCTCTTTGGCCTTAAAAAGATGCCTGAGATATGCCTTTGTATAGTGCTTACATGTATAGCATTCACAGGTCTCATCTATAGGGGTAAAGTCCTCTCTGTATGCTGCCTTTACTAAAGATATAGACCCATAGGTCGTAAAGACAGATGCATTCCTTGCATTTCTCGTAGGTAGCACACAATCAAACATATCTACTCCACGCTCTACTGCCTCCAGTATAGTAACTGGCTCCCCTACACCCATAAGATATCTGGGCTTGGTCTTAGGTATAATGGGGGTAACCTCCTCTAACATCTTATACATTACCTCTTTTGGCTCCCCCACACTCAGTCCCCCTATACCATATCCAGGAAAATCAAGGCCTACCATTTCATGGGCAGATTTTTTTCTAAGGTCAGGGAAAAATCCCCCTTGTATTATACCAAAAAGTAACTGATCCCTTCTTGTATGGGAATTTTTACACCTCTCTGCCCACTTGATGCTCCTTACCATTGCCTCTTCTGTGTGTGCATAGGTAGCAGGATATGGGGCACATTCATCCAATGTCATAGCAATATCTGAACCTAAGGCCTCTTGTATTTCTACTGCAAGCTCAGGGGTAAGAAAATGCTCACTTCCATCTATATGTGATTTAAATAGCACACCCTCATCTTTTACTTTCCTTAAGGAATTAAGACTAAATACCTGAAATCCTCCGCTATCTGTAAGAATTCCTCTATCCCAATTCATAAACCTGTGAAGACCCCCAGCCCTTTCTATAAGCTTATGCCCAGGCCTTAAATATAGATGATAAGAATTAGAAAGTATCAACTTTATACCTATCTCTTTTAATGCATCAGGGGTCATGGCCTTTACAGTAGCTTGTGTCCCTACAGGCATAAAAATAGGTGTTTCCACCTCTATATGAGCAAGCTTTAATTTTCCAAGTCTTGCATTTGTATTCTTATCTGCTTTTATAAGTTCAAATACCATGGCTAGTATACAAACATCGCGTCACCAAAACTAAAAAAGCGATATCTCCTTTCTATAGCTTCTCTGTACGATCTAAATAAGAGATCCTTTCCCATCCAGGCGGCCATCATTACCAGCAAAGATGATTTTGGAAGGTGAAAATTGGTAATAATTCCATCTATCAGTTTAAATTTATAACCAGGATATATATAGAGCTCTGTTTCACCTGCCCCTGGCAAAAGTTTTCCATTTGTTACATTGCTTTCTAATGTCCGTACCGTTGTAGTACCTACTGCTATAATCCTCCCTCCATTCTCTTTTGTGCAATTTATCTCATTTGCTGTATCCTTTGAGATTTCAAAATATTCCTTATGCATTTTATGATCTCGTATATCTTCTGAAGTTATAGGTTTAAATGTATCTATACCTACATGAAGAGTTACATAGCTTATCTTTATTCCCTTATCTTTTAGCTTCTCTAAGAGTTCCTTTGTAAAATGAAGTCCAGCTGTAGGTGCTGCAACTGAACCTTCCTTTCTACTATATATAGTTTGATAAAGTTCCGGATCCTCTACCTTTTCTTTTATATATGGAGGAAGTGGCACCTCTCCTACTTTTTTTATGATCTCTCTAAAAGAGATATGAGAAAAAAATTTTACTATCCTTATTCCACTTTCCTTTATATTTATAATCTTTCCCCAGAGTTCATCGCTAAATATTATCTCTGCACCTTCTCTCAACCTTTTTCCAGGTTTTACCAGGGCTTCCCAGGTATTTGAGGAGATCTCTCTAAGTAAAAATACCTCTACTTTTGCCCCTGTCTTTTTCTTTCCCTTTAATCTTGCATATATAACCCTTGTATCATTTAATACTAAGTGATCACCTTCTACTAAAAAATTTATTATATCACGAAATATATGGTGAGATATCCTCTCTGTTTTTCGATCTATTACCATAAGCTTGCAATTATCTCGTGGGATTACAGGTCTTTGAGCTATATATCCCTCTGGTAAATAATAATCGTAGTCTTCTAATCTAAACATCACTTGTACAACTTAACCAATTTTACATTGTGGTAATAATATTTTAATATATCTTTATAATTATAACCCATCTCTGCAAGTGCCTTGGCCCCCCACTGGGAAAGCCCTACACCATGTCCCAGACCCCTTCCCTCAAATATAAACAGACTATTCTTACTATCTATCTCTATCTCTTTTCGGATAACCTTTTGGCCTTTATTCTTTTGTTCTAAATCTTCTTTTAAAAGGGTGATAAGCTCCTCTAATGTCCAATCTTCCTTTTGTTGAAATTCCTCTGTGATATCAGACCCTTCATCTATTTTTTCTATTACCATTACCTTCTTTTTTCCCGAAATCTTCTCTACGGTAAACATGGTACTTTTTAAATTTCTCACACCCAATAAATACCTAAAATCTGTCCCTTTCATAGAAATCTTTCCCCT
>JALVIU010000179.1 GCA_027028665.1 Candidatus Atribacteria bacterium
AAAAGCACATCTATATCAGATGGGGTAACACCTGATATACGTGATGCCTGGCCTAAAGAGATAGGACGGATCTCGGATAACTTCTCAATGGCCTCTTTCTTTAACCCCTTTATCTGAGCATAATCAATATCTGGGGGAATCTTCTTATCCTCCATTCTTCTAAACTGCTCTACCTGCGATTTTTGCCTATTTATATACCCTTCATACTTTACTTCTATTTCTACCTGATAAGCTATATCATCAGATACATGAGCAGATACATCATCTATTTCTATAAGATCTTTATATTTTATCTCTGGCCTTTTTAATAATTTATCCAATGTAACAGGGTTTTGAATAGGAGAAGAGTTGTGCTTTCGTAACCACTCATTTACCTTAACAGTAGGAGGAATTTTTACATTTTTTAATCTATCTATTTCTTCTTTTATCTTTTTTTCCTTCTGCAGAACCTTTTCATATCTATCTTTGGAGACAAGCCCTACCTCATATCCGTATCTTGTAAGTCTTAGATCTGCATTATCAAATCTCAAAAGTAATCTATACTCTGCACGAGATGTAAATAACCTGTAGGGTTCTTTTGTACCCTTTGTTACAAGGTCATCTATTAACACAGCAATGTATGCCTTATCCCTTGAGAGTATAAGGGGCTTTTCTCCTCTTAAATACTGAGCAGCATTTATTCCTGCAATAAGCCCCTGAGCTGCTGCCTCTTCATATCCTGACGTACCATTTATCTGCCCTGCAAAAAATAAACCCTGAATACTTTTTGACTCCAGGGATGGTTTTAACTGGGTGGGATAGATGAAATCGTATTCAATAGCATATCCAGGCCTCATAATCTCTACATGTTCAAGACCTGGAATGGTCCTTATCATCTCTACCTGTACATCTATGGGTAAGGATGTAGAGAAATTCTGAACATAATATTCATTTGTCCTTCTCCCCTCAGGCTCTAAAAATATACTATGGGAATCTCTATCTGGAAACTTCACTACCCTATCCTCAATAGAAGGACAATATCTTGGACCAATTCCTTCAATTACCCCTGTAAACAAAGGGGATCTATCGAGATTCAGTCTTATTATCTCATGAGTCTTTGACTGAGTTCTTGTATGATAACAATAATACCCTGTATAGACCTTGGGCTCTGACTCATAAGAAAACGCAAGAGGAATATCTGCACTATCCTGACGTTCAAGAGAAGAAAAATCTATAGTTCTTGCATCTACTCGTGGAGTAGTTCCTGTTTTTAACCTCCCCACTTCAAATCCAAGTTTCTTGAGAGAATCTGTTAGTTTGAGAGCAGGTCTTTCTCCTAATGGTCCACTTGGAAAATTCACAAGGCCTATATGAACAACACCACCTAAAAATGTACCTGTAGAAACAATTACACTCTTTGTTTTTACAGCAATCCCTGTATCTATTACTACACCTGTCACCTTTCCATCCTCTACCAGAATCTCTTCCACTATCCCCTGTTTTAGATCGAGGTTAGGCTGATTTTCCATTACCTTTTTCATCTCAAGGTGATATTCCTTTTTATCTGCCTGGGCCCTTAAGGCCTGCACAGCAGGGCCTTTACTCTCATTTAAAACACGAATATGAATTGTAGTTTTATCTATATTTTTTGCCATTTCGCCACCAAGTGCATCTATCTCTCGCACAAGGTGTCCCTTAGCAGGCCCTCCGATGGAAGGATTACAAGCCATAAGAGAGATATTATCTAGATATACACTTAAGGCAAGCGTCTTAAAACCCAGACGTGCAGTAGCCAGGGCTGCCTCACTCCCTGCATGTCCTGCACCTACTACGACAACATCATACTCTTTATCATAAAAATACATCTCATACCTCTACAACTTAAGATAGTCTGCACCTACAATAATGGTAATATCTACTCCTTCCCTTTCCTCTTCTTTACATATACCTACACCTAATATTTTAGCTATCTCCTGAGCATATATTTTAAATCCTTTTCTATAAAGTATTTCAGTCTTATTATACGTAAAGCTGCCTGCATTTCCTATTTTCGCTATATTGGTTATACCCTTTTCCCTTAAGCTCTTACTTACCTTTGCCGCCATACCCGGTGCACCATTCCCATTTAATATTTCAATTTTTACATTATTCCATTTAAGTTTTATCTCTGGATTTTGCGTACCATTTACTTTAGGAGTTCCTTTATCTCCATTGGGAATAAAGTATTCATTTACAATCTGTTTTATCTTATCCATATCTGGTAGCCAATAACTTATGCCATTTATGTATTTTGGTTCTCCAGGCAACATCAAAAATATAATATCTTCTCGTTTTATACCTGTCAGCATATTTACAAGGGATATAGAATTTTTTATATCCAGATTTGTATCAAGGGCATTAAATATATCCTTAATTATAGATGGATTTCTAAATACATTTCCACTTTTCATAAGTTTTTGGGCAAGAGCATTTAAAAATTTCTGTTGTCTCTTTATTCTTCCTATATCACCTAATTTATCATGCCTAAATCTTACATATTGGATAGCCTTTTTTCCATCCAGTACCTGCTTTCCAGGCTTCAAATCTATATAGAGATGTCCTGCCTTATCTATATAGTACATCCTTTTTTCTACATTAATCTCAATACCACCTAACTTATCTATAACCTTTTCAAAGCCCTGATAATCTGTTTTTACATAGTAATCTATCTTTATGCCCATAAACTTTTCTATAGTTTCTTTTAAAAGAGATATCCCTCCATATGCATATGCATGATTTATCTTTGTATATCCCTTGCCTGGTACTTCCACCCTCGTATCACGAGGAATAGATAATAAGGCAACCTTTTTGTCAGGGGAAATACCAACTACTATTATAGTATCAGAGCGGGAACTATGATCTACACTATCCACACCCAGAAATAGTATATTTACATGTACAGGTTTTTCAAAAAAATGTGTATATGTGATAGCCCATATTACTTTAAAAAGAGGAGATATAGCTATTAAAATAGTAACAAAAAGGGCTATAAAAAAGAGCTTTAAAAAAGGTATATTCCTTTTTTTCTTCTGGCTCCTCTTTTCATTATTCAGATAATCTTTATAATCAATTCTTGTCATAGTATACCTCTTTTATGAGCAAATTTCTGGCAAACAGAGTAACAGGATGAATCATTTTCCGATTATAAATTAAATATTCAAAAGAGACATCTATGGCATATATAACAGCCTTATCAATATCTTTAAACACAACATCTCTTAACTTCTTTGCCTCTTCAAATGTCCTTCCAGGTTCTGCCAGATCTGAGACATATATAATCTTATCAAGTAATGTGGGTGTTTTATTTAATACAGTATGAGAAGAAATAGCACTAAGGATATCTTTGTCATTTATACCAAACTCCTTCTGTGCAATACATGCACCCACAGGAGCATGTAGTAAAAGTGGATGAAGTGCCTCTATTTCCCCTATCTCAATATTACACATGTTGGCATACTCTCTTAACCCTTCTATATTCATATCTCTTGCACAGTCATGCAAAAGTCCAGAAATATATGCCTTCTCTACATCGTAATCATACATGTAGGCCACTTTCTTTGCAAATTCTGCCACTCCTATTGAGTGTTCGTATCTCTTTTCTGTAATCATCTTTTTCAATTTATCTTTAATCTCTATATAATCCATTTTTAAATATGTAGTCCTCAACTGCCTCAGGTAATAAATATTTGATACTTCTTCCCTCTTTCACTCTTCCCCTTATGTCTGTAGAAGAGATGGAAAGAGCTGGCACTTCCACTATTTCTATAAACCCACTAAATCTTGTATCAAGCTTTTCTATAGGATATCCAGGTCTTGTTGCAGCAACGAAATTACACATTTTCAAAAGTTCATCTGCCTTATACCATTTATCCATAGACAAAAAGGCATCTGCCCCTGTTATAAAGTAAAGGTCTACATCTTCTCCAGCAAAAGATTTAAACTGTGCAATAGTATCTATAGCATAGGAAGGACCTTCTCGATCTATTTCTATTCGAGATACAGAAAAGAAAAGATTTGTAACAGTTGCAAGCACTGTCATAAGATACCTATGCTCTGGATGAGTTACTTCTCTATCAAGCTTATGAGGAGGATTTCCAGATGGGACAAAAAACACATCTGTAAGCCTAAATTTTACCCTTACCTCTTCTGCTGTTACAAGATGCCCATAATGGATGGGGTCAAAAGTCCCACCCATTATCCCTATCCTCTTCTTCATATCTCTAATACATAATCCTTCTTGTACTTTCTCAGTTCTTCTCTATAGTTTTCATATCCCTTTCTTCCCATAAGACCATAAGTAGCTTTCTTACCTTCTTCTACACCTGGCTGATCAAATGCATTTATGTTAAATAGTTCTCCCAGTATAGCAATTTGCATTTCAAACATTTGATAAAGCATGCCAAGATTAAAGGCATCTACCCTGGGTAAAGATATAGTAAGATTTGGTCTTTTATTCTTTGTAAGTGCATATTCTGTAGCCAGTTGCTCATAGTTTATGAGCTCCTCTTCTGTATGTCCATCAAAATAGGAAAGTGCATCAATATCAGAATAAGGAGTAGAAAGCCTGGCCTCTTTGTCAAAATG
>JALVIU010000180.1 GCA_027028665.1 Candidatus Atribacteria bacterium
GATAGAAAAAGGGGTTCTGGGGCTTGAGAATGTTCCTGGAAGATATGAAGTCCTTAACTTTGGTCAGGAGTTTAATCTTGTCCTGGATTTTGCCCATAATTATCATGGTCTTTATCATATATTAAGCACACTTAGACCTCATACTCCTGGAAGGCTTATAACAATCTTTGGATGTGGTGGAGAGAGAGATCGTACAAAAAGACCTGTTATGGCAGAAGTAGTTTCCAGATTTAGTGATTATACCATTATATCTACAGATAATCCAAGAAGTGAGGATCCAAAAGATACCGCTCGTGATGCAGAAAAAGGTATACTACCCTGGAAAAGGAATAGCTATGCTATCATTCTTGATCGAGTAGAAGCAATAAGAAAGGCTATAAATATGGCGAGGGCAGGAGATACTGTACTTTTAGCAGGGAAGGGTCCTGAGGAGGAGCAGGTCTATAAAGACAGAGTTATATGGCATAATGATAAAGAAGTAGCGCGAAAAATAATAGAGGGTGAGATGATATGATTAGTATAGAAGAATTAATTTCTCTATTTGGTAAACCTTATAAAGTGAAACCGAATGTAAATATAAAAGGTATCGAGATAGATTCTCGAAGAAATGTAAAGGATAAGATATTTTTTGCCATAAAAGGGCAAAAAGTAGATGGACATACTTTTTTAAAGGATGTATTTTTAGGCGGGGCAAAAGGTGCATTTATAGAGGATAATAAATATCTAAATATAGAGGAGGGTATAAACCTATTTGTGGTAGATAGTGTAGTTGATGCACTTGGGAAACTCGCCCGTTATTATCTGGATAAGATGGGTAAAGATATGTTAAAGATTGCTATAACGGGGAGTGCAGGAAAAACTACTACCAGGTATCTTGTTGCACAGGCATTATCTTATAGGGAAAAGGTATATACACCAAAGAAGAATTTAAATACAGAAATAGGTGTACCACTTGCTATATTTGATATACCAGAGGATGCCAATATACTTATCTTTGAGTTTGGAGCAGACAGACCTGGAGATATAGCATACCTTTCAGATATGGTTAGACCTAAAATAGGGATAATAACAAATGTTGGACCTTCACATATTGAAAAGTTTGGATCCGTTGAAGAGGTGGCACGTACTAAATGGGCACTTGCAGAAAGAGTTATGGATGAAGGACTTCTCATATATAATGTAGATGATCCCTTCTTGGAAAAGAGGGTATCCACCTATGAGGGAAGAAAGATAGGGTTTGGAAGGAGTCCCCATTCATTTGTAAGGCTCATCGATTATGAGAAAAGATCAGACGGAGAGGATATATGGGTATCCGTAGGAGGTAAAATATATAACTATCATTTGCATCTATTTGGTATGGCCAATATCTATAATATATTAGCACTGATTTCTTTGTTCTGGGACCTATATGAAGGTGATATTAATTTTCTCGAGGAAATAGTCCCCAAGCTCAGACCTCCTGAAGGAAGGCTTACACTTAAGAAGATCCCCGATAAAGATATCATCATTATAGATGATACATACAATTCCAATCCTTTATCACTTAAAAATTCCCTTGAGGTACTTTCCCGTTTTGATAAGAGAAGGAAGATTGCAGTACTTGGAGATATGCTTGAACTTGGAAGAGTTTCTAGGATATATCATAGAGAGATAGGAAGAGAGATTGCAATAAAGGGATGGGCAGATGTGATCTTGGCATATGGTAAAGATATAGCATTTCTTGTAAATGGGGCATCTGATTTTGGCCTCAGAGATGTTCATTTCTTTGAAAATAAAGACAAACTTTTGAGGTTTTTAATGGAATATATAAAGCCAAATGATGTATGTCTATTTAAGGCATCAAGGGGAATGATGTTTGAAGAGATCTTAGGGAAGTTCATGGAGCTTTTAGATGATAAATAGTATGGTATTTGCATTTTTTCTTACAGGAGTGTTTACATATATTCAATATAGGATACTTAGGAAAAGAGGGATAGGGCAGTTTATTCGCCAGGAGGGCCCGGATCTCCATCAACATAAGATGGGTACCCCATCAGCAGGTGGTGTATCCATTATTCTCTCTTTGATTTTAACAGTTATCATATTTCATATGTGGTCATGGGAGGTCTTCTATCTTTTGTTATTTATGCTACTTTTCTCAGGTATCGGGTTTTTAGATGATTTTATAAAAATTACAAAAAATAGATCATTGGGCTTTAAGGCAAGACACAAGTTATTACTTCAAATAGTTTTCTCCCTTTTCCTTGTTTATCTCTTTAAGGACCTTGTACTTACATCAGATACACTTATTATACCCTTTTCAGATAAAACTATTCACCTTGGTATATGGTATATTCCTTTTATAGTACTTTTTATCATAAGTACCCTGAATGCATTTAACCTTACAGATGGTCTGGATGGACTGCTCTCTGGTCTTTATATAATAGCTATAATATTTTTCCTAATATTTGGTTTTCTCTATAAGGTAGAGAGTATAAATAGTTTTATCCTTATATCTATTGCTGGAGTACTGGGTTTCCTATGGTACAATTTTTATCCTGCCTCTATCTTTTTAGGAGATACTGGAGCTTTTGCCCTGGGGGCTATTACCGCAGGGGTAGCTATATTTTATCATCTTGAACTTTATCTTTTACTTACAGGTGCAGTTTTTGTGATAGAGACCCTATCTGTGATAATTCAGGTAGGAAGTATAAAGCTTTTCAATAAAAAACCTTTTCTTATGAGTCCCATCCATCACCATTTCGAGATGATGAAATGGAAAGAGCCAAAGATTATTATAAGATTTTGGATTATAGGGGCTATCTTTCTCATTATCTCTTTAGGAGGGATTATTTATTAATGAAAGAGAAGGGCTGTGGGATATTAGGTCTTGGTATATCTGGAGAGGCACTCTTGGATTTTTTATCTAAAAAAGGAAAAAAGGTCTATGCTATAGATGATCGAGAGAGAGGAGAGGTAGAGAAGAGGATAGATCTATCCAGATACAAAGATGTAGATTTTTTTCTAGGAGAGGACAAAAATATACCCCTTGAAGGAATAAGTACACTTATTATAAGCCCTGGTATACCCATGGAACACCCTGTGGTGAAAGAGGCTCTAAAAAGAAAGATAGAGGTGATAGGGGAGATAGAGTTTGCATATAGAAATAAAAAAAGTGGTTATATTATAGCTATTACAGGCACAAATGGAAAGACGACAACTACTTCTATGATAGGTAAGATTTTAGAGAGGGCAGGGAAGAATGTGACAGTGGCAGGCAATGTGGGCAGGCCCTTTATCTCTGTAGTTGATAGGGATTATGATTTTATTGTGCTCGAAATTTCAAGCTTTCAACTTGAAGGTATATTGACTTTTAGACCTGAGATGGCTTTGCTTTTAAATATATCATTGGATCACCTTGATAGACATAAAAATATGGAAAGTTATTTTAATATAAAAAAGAGAATATTTAAAAATCAAAGACCTGGGGATATATCCATTTTGGGACAAGACTCTCCAGCACTTCTGGGGCTCAAAGATGCGCTTCCTACGAAGGTGTACCTATTTGGTATGGAGAAAAGATATAGAAAGACCAGTGCATATCTTGTAGGAGATGAGATTTATATATCTAATGGAGAGAGAGAATTTATCATAGACAAGGGTGAGCTCAAAAATAGGTCAATACCCTTTGTTTTAAATGCTATGGCAGCATCCCTTTCTACCTTTTTATTAGGGGTATCAGAGGATATTATAAGAGAAGCGCTTAGGAATTTTTCTTCACTTCCTCATAGAATGGAAGATGTAGAGGTGCTGGATGGGGTACGTTTTATAAATGATTCAAAAGCAACCAATCCAAATGCGGTACTCTCTGCACTTTCTAATTTTAATGAGAAAAGTGTGATACTTATAATGGGAGGACAGGATAAAGACCTCTCCTTTGAAGGGCTCAGGGAGGAGATAAGTAGAAAGGTAAAATTACTTATCCTTATGGGCCAGGCACAGAATAAGATCGCAAAAGAGGTAGGATATAATAATATCTATTTTGCAACTGGCATGGAAGATGCTGTATATACTGCATATGAAAAAGCACATATAGGGGATGTTGTACTTCTTTCCCCGGGTTGTACCAGCTGGGATATGTATTCAAATTATGAGGTACGGGGAGATGATTTTAAGAGATGGGTGAAGAAGATAAAAGATGGTAAAAGAGAGAGAGCCTGATTATACACTATTTTTTATCACTATGGTAATACTTGGTTTTGGTCTTATTATGGTATATAGTTCAAGCTCTGTATTTTCACTTATGTGGTATAAAGATAGTGCATATTTTTTGAAGAGGCAACTTCTGGGAGCGATCCTTGGACTTGGCATGCTTTTTATTGCAACATCCTATCCTTATGAAAGGTATAGAAGGCTTTCATCTAAATTCCTTATTATTTCTATAGTATTGCTTATTTTGGTGCTTATTCCCGGTATAGGAAAAGTAGTGGGTGGATCAAGAAGATGGATAAGGTTGGGATTTTTATCCTTTCAACCCTCTGAGTTTGCAAGGTTGACACTTGTATTTTACATAGCTGATTATATGGATAGAGAGGAGAAGAATATAA
>JALVIU010000181.1 GCA_027028665.1 Candidatus Atribacteria bacterium
TTGCTGCAGCAAGCATGTTTACAATTTGACTGTTGTGTCCACATGCATGTGCTGCATTTGTCTTGGGATCTCTGTAAGGGTGGTCAGGGCTTACAACAGCATCCAGTTCTCCAAATATAGCTATATTCGGACCCTCATCAGAGAATTTTATCTCTCCTTTTACTCCGGTTATAGCAAGGCCATCTTTGTATGGTATGCCACATTTTTTAAAGAAATTTTTTACAATTTGAGATGTACGAAACTCTTTGAAGCCTAATTCTGGATGTGAGAATATGTCATCACCGATCTCTATTATCTCATCCTTTATATTGTCAAATTCTTTAAGTACTTGCTCCTTTAGGTATAAAAGCTCCATGGATATCACCCCTTGAATGTATAAAATATAAAATTAAGAACAAAATAATGCCTATAAGTCTTATATATATGGTATTAGGGATCATAAGAAACGTAATTAAGCCAAATAGAATACGACTATATATAGGCACAGGTCCTTTAAGTACACCTATGATAGCTATGGCCATAGAATAAAGACCTACCAGTGCACCCAAAAAGGCCCATAGAAATGTTCCCCATGAGAAATTAACGAGCAAGAGTACAGGATTATACACATAAAGATATGGAATGATAAAACCCGCAACTCCTATGCTAAACCCTGTGATTGCTACCTTTGTAGGCTGTGCCTTTGCTATAGCTGCCGCAGTATATGATGTAAGTGCAACAGGTGGAATTACTGCAGACATAGTACCAAAGTAAAATGCAAAGAAATGGGCAGCCAGTTGATTTACCCCTATCATAATAAGCGCAGGTGCAGCCACTGTCACAGTAATTATATAGCATGCAGCCGCAGGAAGACCCATACCAAGGATTATTGCAGTTATCATACACATAATGAGTGTAAGCCATAAATGGCCATGTGCAAAGTTTACTATATTTTGTCCTATTACCTGACCGAGACCTGTCATTCCTACTACACCGATGATGTAGCCTACAATAGCACAGACAATGGCTATAGAAATGGCACCCATAGCCCCCTCATTTAGTGCATTTATTATATCTTTGAGAGAAAGTCTTGTATTTTCTTTGAGAGCACCAATTACGATAATAAGTATTAATCCTACGAGAGCACTCATAAGCGGGCTAAAACCCATAATGAGCACAGCAATGAGAAATATGAGAGGAATAGCCATATGTCCCCTTTCTTTTATTATCTCTTTAATCTTTGGTAACCTATCTTTGGGGACACCTATCAGATGCCATTTTACCGCACCTAAATCTACCATATGATATAACGTAAAGTAATATAAAATCGCTGGTATAAATCCTGCATACATAATTTTTAAATAAGGTACACCTAAAAAAGAGCTCATTATAAATGCAGCTGCCCCCATGATAGGTGGCATAAGGATTCCTCCTGTGGATGCGATCGCCTCTACTGCACCTGCAAAGTATGGTTTATATCCTGTCTCTTTCATAAGAGGGATGGTAAAACTTCCTGTGGTTACTACATTTGCCTGAGAACTCCCACTTATTGTACCTGTAAGTGCACTTGCGATAATGGCCATTTTTGCAGGGCCACCCCTTTTATCCCCTGCTATAGCTGCTGCAAGGTCATTAAAAAATCTGGATGCACCACTTGCTTTTAAGAAACTTGAAAATAGCACAAACATAAAGACATAAGAGGATGAGACCATTACTGCAATTCCTGGGATACCCTCATCTGTCATTGTCATTCTTATTATGATCCTTCTTAGATTATATCCCTGATGGGAAAAAGGCTCTGGAAAATATGGCCCAAAGTATGCATAAAATAAGAAAAATATAGAAAATAATGTAAGGGGAAGTCCTACTACTCTTCGTGATGCCTCTATAACTAATAGCATAAGGCTTACTCCGTATATATAATCCAGTGTGGTAGGAGTAAGTAGTGCCTTTACCATCTTCTCATAATGTGTATAGAAGTATATGGCAATCCCTATCATCCAGAAGGAGAATATCCAGTCAAATACAGAAGGCCTATCCTTTGGAGATTTTTTTGTAGCAGGATAGTATAGAAATGCAAGGGCCATGAGAAGGCCTATATGAATGATATTTCTTTTTATTACAACTGTGAGTCCAAAGCTATTCATCCAGATATGGATAAGAGATGTAGAAACAGAGAGAATAAGTGCCCATAAACCTATTTTTCCACTTAATTTTCTTAAATTTCCTTCAGTTTTTATCTCTTCCTTTGCCATGGTATCTCCTCCAAAAACTTTATTTGAAATAAAAAATGGTGTTAGGGGGATTTCCCTAACACCATTTATACTTATCTAAAATTTACTTCATTTCTGGAGGTATTAAATCCTCAGGGACCTTTATACCATGATCCTGGAAGAACTTTACAGCACCAGGATGGAATGGTACACCACCTACTTTTACAGCATTTTCAAGACTTAACTGTTTTAAGGCATTATGCTGTTTTTTCATCTCATCAAGACCTTTTATATACATTGCTTCAAGCATCTTATAAACTATCTCTGCTGGAAGATCCTTTTGTACCAAAAGTGCACATGGATTTGCGGCAACTCTTAAGTCTTTGTCTTGCCCTGGATATGTACCCTTTGGAATAATACCGCGAACATAAAATGGAGCAGCTTTATGGAGTCTTGTAAGCTCTTCATCTGAGATCTCTAAGATACCCACAGGTACTCTACCTGCGAAAGCCTGAGATACAGCAGCTGTTGGGATACCTGCTGCAAGATATGCAGCATCTATAAGCCTATTTTGTAATGCCTGTACGGCATCACCATAGCCCATATATTCAGGTATAATATCCTTAAAAGTAAGACCTGCGATAGCCTTCAATAGTATTTTCATATAGAAGTGTGATCCTGCTGCGGGACCCACAGAGACTTTTTTCCCTTTTAGGTCTTTCCATCCATTTATTCCTATTCCTTTTCTGTATACTACCTGGGTCATCTCAGAATATAAACCCGTTACATATCTAATATTTTTAACAGCTTTTCCTTTGAAGTTTTGCTCACCTGCATATGCCCAGGAGGCAGGTGCACTACCTGCAATCGCCATCTGCACTTCTTTTCTTCTTAACATTTCAAGATTTTCAAGACTTCCACCAGATGTTTGTGCAGACCACTTATATCCAGTATCTTTTAGATATTTATTAAGAGTGCTTGCAATGATTGTACCTACAGGATAAAATGTACCTCCTGTAGAACCTGTAGAGATAACTATATACTTAACTTTTGCAAAGCCCACTGTGAAACTAACTGTTGTTAATAAAAGTGTGATTAATAATAAGATACCAAATTTTCTCATATAACTCCCTCCTTTTAAAAAGATTTTATTATAGTATAAACTTTTTTAATATATGTGTCAAGCAAGGCCTTCTTTTTTTATTGCATATAAGACCTATATTAAGACCTTATATATCTATGCTAATTTTACATCGTTTACATAATATAGTATAATATATAAATAATTAAAAGAAAACATAAAAGGAAAAGGGAGATTAAAATGAGATGTATAAAACTTGCAATAGGTGTAACCTCTGGAAAAATTGATGTGAAGAAGCATGCGGGCGATAATCCTATCTTTTATATATACGAATTTTGTGAAAATGGTAAATATAAATTATTAAAAGAAATAGAGAATACTACCCCTGAGGAGAAGAAACATGCAGATGAGAAAAAGATGAAGGGAGTTATCTCAATACTGGGTGATATAGATATAATTGTTGGAGGTCTTATGAGCCCTAATTTTTTAAATATCAGAGACAAAACATCTATTCAACCTATAGTATCCAAGATTTCAAATATAGAAGAGTTTTTTCAAGAGCTAAAATTGAACTTTGATCATATATATGATCTTGTAGAGAAAAGAAGAAATGGAGAAAGACCAAGAGAGGTCCCTACTTTAAAAAAAGTATAAATTAAAAGAGGTATTTATGGGAAAAGGACTTAAGATAGGTCTTGCCTTAGGATCTGGCTCTGCAAGGGGCCTTGCTCATATTGGCGTGCTTAAGGTATTAGAAGAAGAAGGCATAAAAGTTGATTTTATTGCAGGTACAAGTATTGGGGCAATAGTGGGTTCAGCCTATGCTCTATATGGAGAGGTGGCACCACTTTTAGATGCCGCATATAAAATGACAAAAAAACCTATAGACCTCATGATAGATCCTGCCTTTCCTGTAAAAGGTATTGTAAGTGGAAAAAAGATAGAGGCCCTTTTAGGTGAATTTGGCTTTAAAAATAAGGAATTTAGAGATCTTAAGATCCCTATGGTAATTACAGCTACAGACATAATAAGGTGGACATGCGTAGCTCTTACTCAAGGACTACTTATAAAGGCAATGAGAGCAAGTATATCTATTCCAGGTATCTTTTCTCCTGTAAAATATGGTGATACCTATCTTGTAGATGGTGGAGTAACAGATCCTGTTCCTGTAGATATACTTCGAGAGGCAGGGGTAGATTTTGTTATCGCTGTAGCTCTTTTTCCTCCCTCAGAGCTTTCTATTATTTGGGATTTAAGAGATAAAGATCTTCCTATAAAAAAGAACGAAGATGAATTTAAAAAAGATCA
>JALVIU010000182.1 GCA_027028665.1 Candidatus Atribacteria bacterium
ATCATCTGGTATATTAGTCAATGCTGTTGCTCCAGGATTTATAGTAACTGATATGACTTCAAAACTTACAGATAAGGTAAAAGAGACCTTTCTTTCGATGATTCCATTAAAGAGGTTTGGAGAACCTAAAGATATAGCCAATGTAGTTGCCTTTTTAGTATCAGATGAGGCATCGTATATAACAGGACAGGTAATTTCAGTAAATGGTGGTATGAATTAATATATTAAGGGAGGAGGTGAAATAATGGACATTTATAGCAGAGTAAAAAAGATAATAGCAGAACGTCTCTCACTTGATGAGGATGAAATAAGGATGGACTCTTCCTTTTTAGATGACCTTGGTGCAGACTCCTTAGACATTGTGGAGCTTATCATGGCATTTGAAGAAGAGTTTGACCTTAAAATTCCTGATGAAGAAGCAGAAAAGATTGAGACAGTGAAAGATGTAGTAGATTATATCCAGTCACACCTTGGAAACGAACTTGATGATACAAGTGAAATGAGTGACCTGGAAGAGTAGTTACTGAGTTGTTATAGAGAAAATATGCCCGAGGATACCCTCGGGCATAAATGTGAGGTGTATATATGGGAAGGAGAGTAGTAATTACAGGTTTAGGTACTGTTACTCCAATTGGAACAGGTGTCTCGGATTACTGGAACTCACTTCTTGAAGGTAAATCTGGTGTAAGAAGAATTGAAAAATTTGATACAGAAGGGTTTTCCTCTAAGATTGCAGGTGAGGTGAAGGATTTTAATCCAAAGGATTTTTTTGATGCTAAATCTATAAGAAGAATGGATAAATCTACACAGTTTGCTCTTGCCTCATCTATTATGGCACAACAAGATGCAGGTATTGATTTTTCTCAATTTGATCCATATAGAATAGGTGTAGTGCTTGGATCAGGTATTGGTGGTATGGAAACCCTTGATGTACAATTTAGAACTTTACTTAATAAAGGTCCACAGAGAATAAGCCCATTGTTTATACCTATGATGATTTCCAATATCCTGGCAGGTCAAATAGGGATGCAGTTTAAAGTAAAAGGGCCAAATATGGTTATCACTACAGCTTGTGCCTCTTCTACTCATGCTATGGGAGTTTCGTATAGGCTTATAAGGGAAGGAGCGGCAGATATTATTATAAGTGGTGGATCTGAAGCAGCCATTACACCGCTGGCACTTGCAGGCTTCTGTTCCATGAAAGCACTATCTACAAGAAATGACGAGCCAGAGAAGGCCTCTCGTCCCTTTGATAAAGAGAGAGATGGATTTGTAATGGCCGAAGGAGCAGGTGTACTTATATTAGAAGAACTTGAACATGCAAAGAAGAGAGGAGCAAAAATCTATGCAGAAATTATAGGATTTGGCATGAGCGCTGATGCATACCATATCACTGCTCCTGATCCAGAGGGTGAAGGTGCAAAAAAAGCAATGGAATTTGCCATAGCTGATGCAGGCATAAGACCTGAAGATGTAGATTATATAAATGCACATGGTACATCAACCCCTTTAAATGATAAACTTGAGACACTTGCTATAAAAAGGCTCTTTGGAGAACATGCATATAAGCTTGCTATAAGCTCAAATAAGTCTATGATAGGGCATCTTTTGGGGGCAGCAGGTGCAGTAGAGGCTATAGCCACAGCTCTTACTTTGAAGGAAGGTGTAATACCACCTACTATCAATTATGAGACTCCTGATCCAGAGTGTGACCTTGATTATGTTCCAAATGAAAAAAGGGTACAAGATGTAAAAGTTGCACTTTCTAATTCTTTTGGTTTTGGAGGACATAACGCCTCTTTAGTATTTAAAAAGTATGAATAACTTAGACAATAAAGGGTTTTATGAAATAGAAAAATCCTTGGGCTATATATTTGCAGATAAAGAGTTATTGAGAAAGGCCTTAACGCATCTTTCTTATTATGAAGGGGTTACAGAGAAGATTGATAATAGTGGAGAACGATTAGAATACCTTGGAGATGCAGTTTTAGGTTTTTTGGTAAAGGAATTTCTTTTTTTAAGTTTTAAAGATAGAGATGAGGGTGCTCTTACCCTCATCTCTTCTTATTTACTAAGTGATAAAAATCTTGCAAGGTGGTGTAAAGATATATCTTTAAATAGATTTATCTTTTTAGGAAAGGGAGAAGAGATGCAGCATGGAAGGGAAAAGGTTTCGATTCTTGCACATACGTTTGAGGCGCTTATTGGAGCAATGTATTTAGATGGCGGGCTTTATGTGACAAAGAGATTTGTTATTTCTCGTTTTTTAAAAAGGGAGAACCTCTCTGATTTTCTCATATGAAAGAGAAATTTTTAATAATACCTATTTTTATACCTCATCTTGGATGTCCTCATAAGTGTGTTTTTTGTAATCAAAAAAAGATTACGGGAATGATAACTACCACTACTGTGGCAGATATTAAAGATACAATAGAGTTTTTTCTTAAATTTAAAAAGGGCAAAGACAGAGTAGAGGTTGCTTTTTTTGGAGGTACATTTACAGCACTTCCTATAAAACTTCAAAGAGAATTTTTAGATACAATAAGACCTTATATTGAAAGAGGTTATATAGATTATATAAGGCTTTCTACAAGGCCTGATTATATAACGGAGGAGATTCTATCTCTTCTATCCATGTACAATGTAAAAATTATAGAGCTTGGTGTTCAAACTCTTGTAGACGAGATTCTTAAAAATGCAAAAAGGGGACATACAGCAGAGGATGTAAAAAGGGCAAGTAAACTTATAAAGGATATGGGGTTTTTGTTGGGACATCAGATTATGCCGGGATTACCAGGAGATACAGATGAAACAATTTTTTATACCGTAAAAGAAAGTATATCAATACAACCAGATATTGCAAGGATCTATCCTACCCTTGTTATAGAGGAGACAGAACTTTATAATATGTATAAAAGCGGTAAATATAAGCCCCTTGCTTTATCAGATACTATAAGGATTGTGGCACTTTCCTATCTTTACTACAATGCCTTTGGTGTAAAGATTATAAGAGTAGGACTTCAAACTACAGATTATATAAATGAAAAAAATGTAATAGCAGGACCTTATCACCCCAATATAGGGGAGATGGTAAAGGGAAGAATTTTTCTATGGATGATGAAATACCTTTTAAAAAAGGGGATGTACAGTAGTAAAGATCTCGTAACTTTTTATATAAATAATAGAGAACTATCCTATGCTATGGGATACAAAAAGTCTAACTTTATTTTATTAAGAAAGAATTTTTGTAACCTTCAGATAATATCCGATGGACATATAGAATTAGGTGAAGTAGTGCTTAACAGGGAGCACAAAACAACACTTGACGATTTTTCAAAAAGGGTATATAAAGGCATTATTGATATAGATACTTTGTGAGGTGAGTCATGAATATATTTAAAGGCTGGATGAAAAACATAAAGGATGGGTTAAAGTCTGTCTTTCGAGGAAAAACAGAACTTGGAGAAGAAGAGATAGAAGAAATAGAAGAAATCTTATTTCAGTCAGATCTTGGAACACAGATGGTAATTTCTATAATGGATAAGGTAAGGGATGGTGTCAAAAAAGGTGAAATAAAGACATATGAAGACCTTGAGAAATTAGTAAAAGAAGATTTTCTGAGGATACTTGGAGAAAAGAAAACCCTTGAACTTAAGGATGGATTAAATGTAATACTTGTTATAGGTGTAAATGGGACAGGGAAGACAACATTTATTGCAAAACTCTCTAAAAGATTGAAAAAACAAGGGAAAAAGGTATTGATCGCTGCAGCAGATACCTTTAGGGCAGCAGGTGTAAAGCAAATGGTTGTATGGGCAGAGAGATTAAATATACCTGTGGTTGCCCAACAAGAAGGTGCTGATCCTTCTTCAGTGGTATTTGATGCTATATCTTCTGCAAAGGCAAGGGGTATAGATGTACTTATTGTAGACACTGCAGGGAGATTACATACAAAGAAGAATCTCATGGAGGAGCTTAAAAAGATAAAAAGAGTTATTATGAAGAATGCACCATCTGCCCATCTTGAGGTACTTTTAACCCTTGATGCCACAACAGGACAAAATGCACTTATTCAGGCAAAGAATTTTCATGAAAATCTTGGGGTGACTGGGCTGGTGATAAATAAGCTTGATAGTACATCTCGAGGCGGACATATTATAACTATTAAGAATGAGCTCAATATTCCTATAATATTTATAGGAACGGGGGAAACAGAAGATGATTTAGAAGAATTTAACCCTGAAAAATTCGTAGAGGAGCTTTTTAAAAGTTAATATGAGTCTTATTTTTCATATAGATATGGATGCTTTTTTCCCTACCATAGAGATGATTGATAGCCCAGAACTTAAGGGTAGACCTGTCATTGTGGGTGGTATAACATCTAAAAGAGGTGTGGTTTCATCTGCATCCTATGAGGCAAGAAAATATGGTATAAGATCTGGAATGTCCATACAGGAGGCCAAAAGGCTCTGTCCTCATGGAATATTTTTACCTGTGCGCCATGATAGATATATAGAATTTTCTTATAAAATAAGAGAGATATTCTTGAGTTTTTCT
>JALVIU010000183.1 GCA_027028665.1 Candidatus Atribacteria bacterium
CTGCAGAGGACGGAGGGGCAGATGGAATAGTTGCTATAAATTCTTTAGGTCCTGCACTATCCATAGATATAAAGAAGAGGAAATCAAGACTTGGTGCAGGGTATGGATGGATTTCTGGCCCTGCAATAAAACACTTTGCACTGAGGATAGTACATGAGGTGTCAAAGGCGGTTAATATTCCTATAATCGGTGTAGGAGGCATAGAGAAGGCAGAAGATGTAGTAGAGTTTATGATGGCAGGTGCTACACTGGTCCAGATGCTATCTGCTGCTATTATGTATGGTCCTAAGAGGTATAAAGAGATCATAGATGATCTCCCTCGTGTGCTTGATGAGATTGGTGTAAAAGATATAAGGGAGATTATAGGGGCATATAAGGGAGATTAGGAGGCAAAAAAGTGAAGAAGATCCGTTTTACTATAAATGGTGAGGTACGAGAATGCGAAGTGGAAGATGATGAAAGGCTTTTGGATCTCATAAGAGAGGATCTTGATCTGAGAGGAACAAAGGAGGGATGTGGTCAGGGAGAATGTGGTGCATGTACAGTACTTCTTGATGGAAAGCCAGTGGTCTCATGTCTTACCCTTGCAGTAAAGGTAAATGGGAGAGAAGTAACTACAATAGAAGGGGTTTCTAAGAAAGGCAAGCTTCATCCTGTACAGGAGGCCTTTATTGAGAAAGGTGCTGTTCAGTGTGGATTTTGCACCCCCGGGATGGTTATGGCCTTAGTTCCATTCCTATCTGAAAACAAAGATCCTGCTCGTGAAGAGGTAAGAAAGGCTATAGAGGGCAATCTTTGTAGGTGTACAGGGTATGAAAAAATTGTAGATGCTGCGATATATGCAAGCAAGAAGATGAGAGAGGTAGAGAGATGAGTATAAGAGTAGAGATACCCAATACACTTTCTGAGCTATGGGAATTGCTTTCATACGAGGGGGCCAGGATAATAGCAGGTGGAACAGATCTTATGGTAAGAATCAGGGCAAAGGTAGAAAAACCATCACTTCTTGTAGATATTGTAAGACTCCCTGAATTTCGCCTGTTTGAAAATAGGGAAGATATCTTTTCTATAGGTGCTACACTTACACATGCAGAGCTTTTGAAGAAGGATCTGCCTGGTGTCTTGCATGATGCCATTTCTACAATAGGTTCCCCTCAGATAAGAAATATGGGTACTATAGGGGGCAATATCTGTAATGCATCCCCTGCAGGTGATAGTATTTTGCCTTTGTACCTTTATGATGCAAATGTGGTTCTTTTGAGTAAAAATGGGGAAAGAAGGGTCCCTATAGGTGAATTTATAAAAGGGCCGGGAAAGATAGACTTTAGAAAAGGTGAGGCCCTTTTAAAAATTGTCTTCACAAACAAATACAAAGATTATAAGTATATATTTAAAAAGATTGGAAAAAGGGTAGCCATGACTATATCTGTTGTCTCTATGGGCTTGATTTTTAAATTGGAAAATGATATTATAAAAGATATAAAAATCGCATATGGTGCGGTTTCTCCCACAGTGGTACGGATAAGAGAAGCAGAGGAATATCTAAAAGGAAAACCTATAGAAGATAAGGTCTTAGAGGAGGCAAAGAGCATAATACAGAAAAATATATCACCTATAGATGATATAAGGGCTACAGGAGAGTATAGGAGAGAAGTTGCGGGCAATCTCATATTTTTACTAAAGGATGCCTATGGCAAATTATGATTTGATATTAAGAAATGCAAAGATAGTCTTGCCATATGAGATATTCCATGGTGATATAGGTATAAAGGGAGAAAAGATAGTATCCATTGGCACCATTATAGGTACCGCCCTCAGAGAATATGATATACAGGGAAGATATGTATTTCCTGGGGTAATTGATGCACATACCCACTTTCAACTTCCCCTTGGTAGTATAATCTCCAGAGATACCTTCTATTCAGGAAGTATAGCGGCTGCATTTGGAGGTGTTACTACTTTTATAGATTTTGTAAATGTAGATCCTAAAAAAACTTTGTTGGAATTATTAAAAGAAAGGATAGATGAGGCCAAAGATGCAGTAATTGACTATACCTTCCACTCTACTATTACTGGGTGGAGGGATGAGAGAAGGGCTGAGATAAAAGATGTGATAGATGAGGGTGTTACAAGCTTTAAATTTTTTATGGCATATGGAGAATCAGGAAGAAGAACAGATGATGGCATGCTTTACTCTGCACTCTCTGAGATAGCAAAGCACAATGCACTTGCCACAATCCATGCAGAAAATGATGAGCTTATAGCATTGTTTAGTGAGAGATTAAAAAGGGAAGGGAAGGTAGCACCCAGGTACTATCCTCTATCAAGACCCAATATATGTGAGGAGATAGCCATAAAAACGGTGCTAAATATTGCAAATGCTACAAGTGCAAGGGTTTATATAGTCCATATATCTACAAAAGAAGGGGCAGAGGCCTTGAAGGAGGCCAGGAGGGCAGGAAAGAGAGCCTATGGTGAGACTACTCCTCACTACCTGGTGTTAGATGATACCTATGCATCAAGATATGTTTCTGTTTGCCCACCTATTAGAAAAAAAGAGGATAGTGATGTCCTCTGGTCTTTGCTTTTATCAGAAGATATCTCTGTAGTTGCTACAGATCACTGTCCCTTCACAAAGAAAGATAAGGAAATAGGAGATACTATATGGGATATACCCTATGGACTCCCTGGAGTGGAAACCCTCTTTCCTCTCATGTTTACCCTCTCTAAAGAGCATGATATTTCTTATTCTCTTCTCTCCAGGGTACTCTCTTTGAATCCTGCGACTATATTTGGGTTATATCCTCATAAAGGAGCGCTCTATCCAGGATTTGATGCAGATCTTATAGTGGTTGATTCAGAAAAGGATAGAGAGGTATCATATAAAGATCTGCATATGGGTTCAGATTACAGTCCTTATGAGGGGTTTATCCTCTCCGGATTCCCTGATATGGTTTTCTCAAGAGGAGAATTGATAATAGAGGAAGGGCAGTTTTTAGGGGAAAAGGGGAGAGGTAAATATATAAAAAGGAGGGTAAGCTTATGAAGAAGTTGGTAGGATTGATTGTTTTCTCTATTTTTTTGTTAACCTTATTTACAGGGACCTCTTTTGCAGGGAAATTAAAAGTAGGATTTATCTATGTAGGTCCTGTAGGTGATGCAGGATGGACTTATGCCCATGATCAGGGAAGAAAGTATCTGGAGAAAAAGGTAAAAGGCGTAGAGACTGTTTATCTGGAATCTGTACCAGAAGGTTCAGAATCTATCACAGCAATGGAGAACTTTATAGCCACAGGTTGTAAGGTAATATTTGCTACAAGTTATGGCTATATGGACCCTGTTCAAGAGCTTGCAAAGAGATATCCAAAGGTAATATTTGAACACTGTTCTGGTTATAAAATGGCAAAGAATGTAGGCATCTACTTTGGAAGGATGTATGAGCCTCGATTCCTTTCAGGGATTGTGGCAGGTCTTATGACAAAGAGCAATAAGATAGGCTATGTTGCAGCACATCCTATCCCAGAAGTCATAAGAGGAATAAATGCCTTTACCCTTGGAGTAAGAAAGGTTAATCCGAATGCAAAGGTAATAGTTGTCTGGACCAACACATGGTATGATCCAGCTGCAGAAAAAGAGGCAGCACTTAGCGTCCTTGAAGCAGGATGTGATGTTATCACCCAGCATCAGGACTCTCCTGCACCTCAACAGGCAGCAGAGGAAAAAGGTGCATATTCTATAGGTTACAATAGTGATATGTCCAAATTTGCCCCAAAGGCACACCTTACAGCTCCTGTATGGAATTGGGGTGTTATATATGAATATATTGTAAGAAAGGTACTTGATGGGACATGGAAGAGTGAAGATATATGGTGGGGTATGGATAAAGGCGCAGTAGGTCTTGCACCTTTTGGTCCTATGGTTCCTGATGAAGTGAAATTGAAAGTATTGCTCTATCAGAAGAAGATAGAAAAGGGAGAATTCTTTGTATTCCAGGGCCCAATCAAAGACCAGAAGGGGAATGTTGTTGTAAAAGAAGGAGAGAAATTATCAGATTCAGATATGTTGAAGATGAACTTCTTTGTAGAGGGTGTTGTAGGAACTATACCTTCTAAATAGTTAAATAAGGAGAGGTTTTCCTCTCCTTATTTATATAATTCTAATCTATGAGGTAAGATATGAATATTATTGAACTCAGAGGTATAGTAAAGAGGTTTGGAAATGTAATTGCAAACAATAATATTGATTTTTATCTAAGAGAGGGAGAGATACACACACTCCTTGGTGAAAATGGTGCAGGAAAGACCACACTTATGAATATACTATATGGCTTATATCTTCCTGATAAGGGGGATATCTTTGTGAAGGGAAAAAAGGTCAGGATATCTGCACCTATAGATGCAATAAATTTAGGAATAGGTATGGTGCATCAACATTTTACCCTTGTGCCTTCCTTTACAGTGGTTGAGAATATTTTACTGGGAAGAGATATAGATGCTGTTCCAAATTTAAAAGAGGCCGCAGGAGAGATTAAGGCACTTTCTGAGCAGTTTGGACT
>JALVIU010000184.1 GCA_027028665.1 Candidatus Atribacteria bacterium
CTCTAAAAAAGCTCTAAAATTTTATATTCTTTTAATTTTATATTTTCTTAATTTACTTAATATTACTTATACTTAGAAAGAGGAATATAATGAAGCTAAAATGATTTATTTCTTTCTCTATATGAGTTATTGACAACTTGATAAAAGAAAAGGGACAAAGGGACACGAAAATAAATTGTACTTATAGAAATAGGTTACCAAACGATCCTGATAACCTATTTCTATAACCCATTTTGTAATTCAATATAGTTTAATAATCAAATTATTTGAGTTCTTTAGCAGAGGGAATATCTGCGATACTCTCTGCATGGGTCACTGCACGAAGGATTGCCTCCTCCATTGCCATAACACCCAATGCCCCAATAGCTGTGACATCAAGTGATGGCTTTACCTTTCCTGTTGCAAGTGCAAAGATCGTATCCCCATCAAACATAGTGTGTACAGGGACTATTGCACGGGCAAAACCATCATGGCCCATCTGGGCAATCTTATTTACCTCATCCTTGGTAAGAATCGCGTTTGTAGCAATAAGTCCAATTGTTGTATTTTTCACAGCCTCATCAAACCCCTTTGGTGGTACCTTTTTCATAAGCTCTCGTGTTACTACAAAATTACCATCCTCATCATGTGTACCTGCTACAATCTCTCCTGTCTTTGGATCAATTATATCACCGAATGCATTAACAGCAACAAGGGCAGCGACAACAAGTCCATCTTGAAGCTCTATCTTGTAGGCACCAAATCCTGATTTGGTAACACCTTTTGGACCAAAACCCTTACCTACTGTAGCACCTGTCCCTGCACCAACATTTCCCTCATCTGGCCACTCAGTGGTTGCCGTCTCACATGCCTTATATCCTTCAGCCTCTCCAGGTCTTACATTTGGATCCCCTACCATAAGATCAAAAAGGACAGCAGCAGGGACAATAGGCACCTTTGCCACACCTACATCAAATCCTATGCCATGTTCCTCAAGATATTTCATTACACCTGTTGCAGCAGCAAGACCAAAGGCACTTCCCCCAGATAGCAAAATAGCATGTACCCTATCCACAAGGTGTACAGGGCGTAGGAGATCTGTTTCTCTTGTGCCTGGTGCACCACCTCTCACATCTACACCCCCTACTGCACCCTCTTCTGCAATTATTACAGTACACCCTGTAAGTGCATTAAGATCTGTATAGTGACCAATCTTAAGTCCAGGTACGAATTCACTCATTTTCTCCTCCTATACCCCAAAGAAATTGAGGGCAGCAACAACATAAATCCTCACTGCATCAAGAAGCTCTGGTATATCAAGATATTCATCTATATGGTGAGGAATCAGCCTATTGCCTGGGCCCACGGTAACTATAGGAATATTTTTCCAGGCCCATAAAAATGTCCCATCAGTTGCACCTGGGACACCGTTGTATATAGGTTCCTTTCCTGTTACAAATCTATATGCAAAATCAAGACTCTTTACAATGGGTGCATTTATATCTGTCTTTGTCCAGGGGCGTTCTTCTATTACCTTAAAATCACCTTTAAACTTCTCATCCTCTCTTTTTAACTCTTCTATAATATTTGCAATAGATCTCTTTATATCTTCATGGTCTTGTCCTGGAATAGTCCTTATATCAAGTGCCATCATTGCCTCATCTGGCATTACATTTATCTGTGCCTCACCCTTTGGTGGTGCCTTTACAATAGTTGGTGTAATACTTGGAAATCCCAGATATTTATCTTCTCCATGTTTCTCTATCTCAGATGCCTCAAGTTCCATAATCTTATCTATAAAACGGGCCATACGAGGGATGGGATTTATACCTGTAAGAGGCATTGCACCATGTGCCATCTTGCCATAGGTATGTGCAATTACACGCATAGCCCCTTTTTGCGTAATACATAGATTATTCTCCTCTGGCTCACAGAGTATAGCACCATCTACTCCATCTGCCCAACCTGATTTTATAAAATCCTTTATCCCTATCATCATACCCTCTTCATCCACTGTAGCGCCAAGGATGATCTCTCCATTAAATTCTACACCTGACTCAATAATGGCCTTGATAGCGATAATCGCTGCAGCAAGGCCACCTTTCATATCATTTGCACCACGGCCATAGATCTTATCCCCTACAATAGTTGCAGAAAAGGGAGGGTATGTCCACTTTTCAGGGTCCCCTTCTGTCACTACATCTGTATGTCCAGAGAATAAAAGTTTTCTCCCGGGTCCCTTGCCTTTATATGCACCTTTCACATTGGGTCTATGAGGAACTACATCTTTTATCTCTACATCCATACCTATCTCTTTCAACTTCTCATACACAAATTTTGCTACCTTTTCTTCATTACCGTCTGGATCTCCCTCTCTATATACACTTGGGATTCTTACAAGTGCCTGAGTAAGGTCTATAACCTCATCATCATTAATATAAGAAATTACCTCTTTATATATATCCTCTCTCACTTCCTCCTCCTTCATATTTATTTTCTACCCAAATGAGAAAGCTTTGGATCAAATATGTCACGGAGCCCATCTCCAAGCATGTTGACACCAAGGACCGCAAATCCTATCGCAAGCCCCGGGAATATTGCAGGCCATGGAGAAAGCCTCATATATGTCTGTGCCTCTTTTAGCATTCTACCCCAGCTTGCATTTGGTGGCTGTGTCCCAAGGCCAAGATAGCTAAGCGCAGCCTCTGCCAAAATGGCAACGGCAAACTGCGTAGCAGACTGGACTATGATAGGAGATATAATATTTGGAAATATATGTTTTAAAATAATTACGGATTCTTTATCTCCTAATGCCCGAGCAGCTTGAACAAAATCCCTCTCTTTAGTAGAAAGGAAGCTACCCCTCGTAAGTCTTGCAAATACAGGGATATTAAATATACCTATAGCCAAGATGCTATTTCGTATTCCAGGTCCAAGGATAGATGTAATAAGGATTGCCATAAGCACAGGAGGGAATCCGTATAGAACATCCATTATTCGCATAATGATTTCATCCTTCCATCCGCCAAAATATGCAGCTATTGCACCAAAAAAAAGTCCAAATAAAAGCCCTACACCTACAGAAAGAATACCTACAAATATAGAATTTACAGCACCTTTCATTATTCGAGAGAGAATGTCTCTTCCATATTGATCTGTACCCAATAGATGTTTTGCACTTGGAGGTTTTAACCTATCTCTTATATGCATTTTATTGGGATCATACGGCGTATAAAAAAAGCTTACAATAGCCATAATAACGATAAGAGAAACAATAATAATCCCAATCAGGAAATTTTTATTCTTCAGGTATCTTTTCATCTTTCATATCTCCTACTCATACTTTATTCTTGGGTCAAAATATCCATATAATATATCAACCACCAAATTTATTATAATAATAAGAACTGCAATAAATAAAACTATTGCCTGTACCGTGGGTAAGTCTCTCTGGCCTATGGAACGCATAACAAGTTGACCCAATCCAGGAAGATAAAACACATTCTCTATAATAATCTCTCCTGCCACAAGCTGACCAACCTGTAGTCCTATGACAGTAAGTATAGGAATAAAAGCATTTTTAAGTACATGTTTATATATGACCACCTTCTCTTCAAGTCCTTTACTACGTGCAGTCCTTACATAATCCTCCCTCATTACCTCAAGTACAGAGGAACGGGACATCCTTGCAAGCACAGATGCCCTTACAATAGCTATAGCAAGTGTAGGTAATATAATAGATTTTATAAATGGTACAAGACCTTTTGTAATGCTTACATATCCCCCTGCAGGAAGCATATGATACTTCACTGCAAAGAAGTAGATAAATAAAATCCCTGTCCAGAATGCAGGAATAGCTATTCCTATCTGAGATGCAAGCATTACCAGATAATCCCCAGGCGTTCCTTGATGGGTAGCTGCAAAGATCCCCAAAGGGATACCTATTATAATACTCAATAACATAGCAAAGAAGGTAAGAAAAAGTGTTACTTCCATACGGGTTGCAATAAGTGAGGCAACAGATGTATCATATGAGATAGAATGTCCGAAATCTCCTCTAAGCACCCCTCCTATCCAATCAAAGTATTGAACAATAAGGGGCCTATCAAGACCCATAAGGTGTCTTAGGTGTGCAAGCTTCTCAGGGGTAGCCTGAGTACCAAGGATAATCTGGGCAGGATCACCAGGAAGAATCCTTAGCACAAAGAATATGATAATAGATACGCCTATAAGGACAAGGGTAAAACTTAGAAGTCTTCTTATAATATAATGAGTCATATTACCTCCTAACATACATAAGGGAGGGGATATCCCCTCCCTTATAATTATAAGAGATCTATTTTGCCTTCCAAACCTCTGTTACATCTATTGCAATAATTGGATAGTTTGGCCACCAGTTCATAACATTCTTCCTCATAGCAGGAAGAGATGGTGCCTCAAATAAGAATCCATTTACTGCATCAGATGCGAGGATCCACTGTGCTATAGCAAAGAGTTTCTTTCTCTCATCTTCATTTGTTGTGGTAAGTGCCCTATGATATACCTCTCT
>JALVIU010000185.1 GCA_027028665.1 Candidatus Atribacteria bacterium
GGCTTACCATCCAGGTTGTAATCTTGGTATTCGTGTTACTTATGTCTTTTAATCATTCACGGGAAGAAGCAGGTCTTCCCCTTATGTTTGGATTCACAGGTGCACCAAGTATTCACTCTACATGTCCATTTGGAGGTCTCGTAACACTTTATACCTACTTTACTACAGGGGAATTCGTAAGAAAGCTACATCCATCAAACCTTGTAATGTTAATAGGACTTCTTTTACTTCTCGTCATGACTGGTGCAAGCTTTTGTGGGTGGATCTGTCCTTTTGGAACAGTCCAAGAACTTATATCCAAATTAGGAAAGGCACTAAAAATCAAGAAAATAAAGGTCCCAAAGTATATCGACACCCCACTTCTATATCTTAAATATGCAGTCCTTTTATTTGTCCTATTTAGAACAGCCAAAACTGGCCTTCTCATGTTTAGTAATATGGATCCCTATTATGCTCTGCTTAATCTATGGAGTGATGAACTATCAAAATTAGCACTTATTATATTGGGTATTGTACTTCTCTCATCATTCTTTATAGAGAGACCATGGTGTAGATATGCATGTCCTTTGGGTGCCTTTCAAGGGCTTTTTAACTGGCTAAGCATCATAAAAATCAAAAGGAAAAGTGATACCTGTATAAGTTGTACCCTTTGTAATAGAAATTGCCCTATGGGAATAGATGTCATGAATAATGATGCAGTAAACAGTCCTCTATGTAACAGGTGTCTCAACTGTGTAGATTCATGTCCAAAGAGTAAGACCTTAGAGCTTAAATTATCCTTTCCAGTAAATTACAAATAATAGAGTGAAGGAGTGAGACGATGAGTATAAATAAATTCTGGTTTCCTATAATTGTACTTGTGATTTTCTTTGGCACTATCATTATAAGTATGTCAACAGGTGCATGGGTAACAGAGGGAAATAAGGCATTTAAATTCACCGCATCTGGCAAATTAGATGTAACAAGCATAAAAGGTTCACATAGGGTAATGGAAATTATAAAGACCTTTCACCTGAATAAAGAGGAGTTTTATAAGACCTTTGAGCTACCAAAGGACTTTCCTCCTACATCAAAGCTAAAGGATATAGTAGGGATACTAAAGGAAAAACACCCAGATCTCGGAGACATAGATATGAACTATATACGCGAAAAACTCGATGAATTAATAAATAAAAAGTCTTAATTTAGATTGCCCTCACTCTTTCCCTTTCAGAGAGAGGGGCTAAAAGCCCTTTTGACCTCTCTCTTCGAAAAGAAGGTAAGAGGTTGGGGGCTCCTTTTCGAAAGATGGAATCCACCTCTTCAAACTTTTCCCCTTAGATGAAGGGGACATCCATCCCCCCTCTTTCTTCCCCTCTCCAAGCCTTCCTTTCCCTGATTAGGAAGGAGATTAAGGAGAGAGACAAAGAAAGATTGAACAAGTCTCTTTCTAAAAAAACTATGAGAAATAGGAAATTACTGAGGCAAGATAATAATCACCTTTGTTCCTTCCCCTACCCTACTTTCTATTTTTATATCTCCATGTTGCCTCTTTATAAGCTCATAAGCTATAGAAAGTCCCAGTCCTGTCCCACCTGTCTTTCTGGATCGGGAGGCCTCTGCCCTATAAAATCTCTCAAATACATGAGGTAAATCTTTTTCTGGGATACCTATACCACTATCCTCTATAACTACCTCAAATCCCTTATTTGAAATTTTCACCCAGCCTTTTTCTTTATTATATTTTATTGCATTATCTAAAATATTTACAAATATCTCCAAAAAAGCATCTTTATCCCCTATAAATCTTACATTTTCAATATTATACTCTATCTTTATATTTTTTTCTTCTGCAATAGGAGAGATAATATGTAATGCATCTCTTATGATGTCTAAAAGTGAAAGTTCCTCCATTTTCAAATGCTCTCTTCCCATATCCATACGAGAAAGCAGTAGAATAGAATTCACAAGCCTTGACAGGTGGTTTACACTCTTTTCAATATCCCTCAAGTATCTTATATAGTCTTCCTGACTCCTTTTTTTTCTAAGGGCTATTTCTGTAATAAGCTTTATACCAGATATAGGGGTTCTAAGTTCATGAGAAACATATGATATAAACTCTTTCTGCCTTTCAAATGCCATCTTTAACCTATCAAAGGTATCATTTATGGCAATAGCAAGTTCCTTAAGCTCTACATCTACTCTTTCCGGATCTACCCTTTCAGATAAATTTTTCTCTGATATAAGTTTCACTTTGTAGGATATTTTTTTTATACTCGAAAGTGAGAGTTCAACCATCTTACTGATAAGTAATGCCATAAACAAAAGGGCAAGGATGGCAAGTGTTATAAGATAAAATATAAACCTTTTTATAATATCACTTTCCAATCTCAAGTCTCTGCCCACTTGAAGTAAAAAACCATATTTTTTTACAGGAAGGAAGAAGCTTAAATCCTTAAAAAGCTCGTCTTCCTTTGCAAAGTGATAATTTACTACACGCTTTTTCGAGCCATTTTCATAAATGGTAAAATAGGAAACCTTTCCAACACCTGGAATCTGATTAAGTGGAAATTCCTTATTTCCAAGAGAAGGGGATTTATAAAGGATCTCTCCTGTGTCAAGTCTAAGTATAAAATAACTTTTTGCAGCAGGGCCTATAAACTCACCTATATCTATTTTTGATAGGGTGAAGCTTATCCTTCCCTCTTCTACCTTTACCAGCGTAGAAAGATATCGTGCCTTATCAAAAAGAGTTTCATCCACTCTTTGAATAACTATCCTCTCTATACCCAGATAAAGAAAGAGAGCAAATAAAAAAAAGACCATAAGAACAAGTATAGAAAAGGAAAAGACAAGTCTTGCCCTAAGAGATCTATTCATCTTTGCGAATAATATAGCCTACACCTCTTACTGTCTCTATAAGATCTTTATTAAGTTTCTTTCTCAAGAAATTTACATAAACATCTATTACATTACTTTCTATGGATTTTTCCCAATCATATATGTGTTCCATGAGTTCTTCTCGCGAAACCACCTTTCCTCTATTTGTTACAAGATAAAGTAAAATAGCATATTCTTTAGAAGAAAGAGGAATTCTTTTGCCATCTTTATAGACTTCTCGCGATGCAGTATTTATTTCTATATTTTTCACCTTAATTATAGGACTTCGATTTCCGCTTGCTCTTCGAATAAGTGCCCTTATCCTTGCAAGGAGTTCAGAAAACTCAAAGGGCTTTGTTATATAATCATCTGCCCCTTTATCCAGGCCCTTTACTTTGTCATCTATACCATCCTTTGCAGTAAGTACAAGTACAGGAGTCTCTATATTTTTTTCTCTTAATTTTTCAAGTATAGTAAAGCCATCCATTTCTGGGAGCATAAGATCAAGTATAATAACATCATATGGCATGCTCTCTGCCATATAAAATCCATCATCCCCAGAGTATGCAACATCTACTGCATACCCTTCTTCTATAAGACCCTCTTTTAACATGTTGGCAAGAATCTCATCATCCTCTACTACCAAGATCCTCACAGGCAAATATCTCCTTTCTTACATGATATAAAATCTCGTTCTTTCCCATCTTATCATCCAATATACACCTATATGAAACAAAAATCTTAATAAAAACTCTTTTAAGAAAACTCATACCTCGTGGAATAGCCTTATTTGTACCCGATATACATACACATAATATAGGGGCACAAGTTTTTAATCTTAGATATGCAACCCCTGGTTTCACAACATATCTTTCTGAAGAATCTGGATGAGGGATCCCACCTTGAGGAAAGATGGCCACTATCTCTCCAGATAAAAGATAAGAAATAGCTTTTTTCAGGGAATAAAAATCTCTTTTTTTTCTATCCACAGGTATTATACCTAAATGCCTTACTACCCAACCTATTATAGGAATGTCAAAGAGCTCTTTTGCTGCAAAAAAGTGTATTTTCCTGGGGAATAAAATACCCAAAACAACTGGATCCATGGGACTTATGTGATTCATGGCAATGATTAAGGGACCTTTTTTTGGGATAAATTCCTTTCCCTCTATCTGTACTTGAAATAAAAGATGGAGTAAAATCCATCCAATTCCTTTAAGAAATAGGTAAAACAACTCTTTCCTTTTCTTCTAATTTTTTCTTGATAAGGGGAATAATATTCCTTGCAGCCTTTTCTCCTCTTTTAATAAGCTCCTCTGCTCTGTTAAAATCCAAAAGTCCAAAACCTTTAAGGTCAGGTGGTACTATGGAGATATCTGCCTTTTCTAACGATCTAAAACTAAGTTCTTTTTGCATAATATTTATAGATGTAAAAAGGGTTTCCAGGATATTTGGCCCTTCTATACCATTTTTCAACCAGTTTATGCTTGATAAGAATTTTTCTTTTCCAATATTGAGTAATAACTCATAAAATGCCTGATCTTTTTTAAATTCATCTTCGTTCTTTTTTATAGGAAGATCTTTATCTCTTAAATCCCAAATAATAGAAAGCTCTGAGGGAGGAAAAAGAGCTACAGCGATAACAAAATCTACCCCTGCCTCTC
>JALVIU010000186.1 GCA_027028665.1 Candidatus Atribacteria bacterium
GGGGTATACAGTTTATTTGGGTTTCAGGTAAAGTTATTCTACAATAAGAGGCACTTACAAAATTGTCATCTTATTAAGTGCTCAAAAAGATTATAGATACTTAAGAAGATAAAATTTTATCCAAAATATATGCTGAAGTCTTTTTGGCGGTTAACTACCCAAATCTTTTTTTACATCAGATTTATATGACGAGTTCGACGAGTATCTCTGGCGCTTTGCAAAATGTTACAAAAAATTTATCTTTCGTGCACAGTTTCTCCTCCTGCTATCATAAACAATACTACAGCTTATGGATAAAATTTTATCTTCTATACAAATTTTTTAAATTTTAAGACCAGACTCTCCTCATCTCCTCTTCTTTATTCTTCATCCTCACTACCTGGTGCCATTTTTCTCTTTTTTGTGCGCAAGATCGGAGGGATAATAAATGCAATAATAAGTAATATAATCACAAGAGAAATGGGGCGTGTAAAGAACATAAGTGGATTGTTGTTAAACAGGATCATAGCACGGCCTAAACCACTTTCGGCAATAGGTCCCAGGATGAGACCAAGCACTATTGCACCCAGAGAAAATCCCAATTTATCGAGGAAGTACCCTATCACACCAAATCCAAACATAAGCCATACATCAAATAGATTATTCCTTATAGCATAGGATCCTATCACAGAGAGTACCACAATGGCTGGTATAAGTATCGCATTGGATAGTGTAACAATCCTTGAAAAATATGGTGCACCAAAGAGCCCTAATAACAACATAAAAATATTTGCAATAAATAGAGAGAGTATAAATGCATATGTAATATCACCATAGTTTTTGAAAAGTTCAGGACCTGGAATAAGCCCCTGGATCATAAGCCCACCAAGGAGTGCAGCGGCAACAGAGTTTCCAGGGATACCCAGTGTAAGAAGTGGTACAAGAGATCCGCCAACAACTGCATTGTTTGCAGATTCTGATGCAGCAACACCATCTGGTATACCTGTTCCAAACTTCTCAGGGTGTTTTGATCTCATTTTTGCCGTATTATAACTTATAAATGCAGCAATAGTTGCACCTGCTCCAGGGAGTATTCCCACAACTGTTCCTATAATGGAACCTGAAAAGATGATCTCTTTTAATCTTGTAAGCTCCTTCCAGGATATAGCAATCATTTTTACCTTCTTTTTTATATTTTCTACACTCTCAATGATATAATCACTTTCTGTAAGAGTAAGTACCTGCGCTACAGAAAATAGGCCTATAAGTGTAGGCATAAAAGGTATGCCGCCCAATAAATTCGTGGATCCAAACGTAAATCTTGAATATCCTGATATTGGGTCTGTTCCTACTGTAGCAAGTAAGAGACCTATAATACCTGATGCCAGGCCCTTTGCCAGGTTTTCAGATGTAAGGGTAACAATCGTAGTAAGACCCAATATGGCCAGGAGAAAGTACTCTGCAGGGCCAAAGGAGAGTGCAACAGTGGCAAGAATAGGAGATATAAATAAAAGTGCCACTGTACTTACAATGCCTCCTACAAATGATGCAATAACAGAGACGGCAAGTGCCTTTCCTCCTTCACCTTTTTGCGCCATTGGATATCCATCAAATGCCGTGGCTGCAGCTGCTGGAGTACCAGGAGTATGTAATAAGATAGCAGATATGGAACCGCCATACATAGCACCAGAATAAACACCGCCCATAAGGGCAAGACCTTGAGCAGGGTCCATACCAAAAGTAACAGGTATCAAGAGGGCAACTGCCATAGTAGCTGTAAGACCAGGAAGTGCACCAATAATAATACCACCTACTACCCCTAAAAAGATAGTAAAAATAGAACTTACACTAAATAACATATGTAAACCTTGAGCCATTTGTGCAAACATAAGCCTCTCCTTTTAAATAAGAAATCCCTGTGGTATAGGAATAGTAAGAAATATAACGAATATGTAATATATAAATCCTAAAGTGACAAGTGGACTGATGATAAGAGGTAATATACCCTTTACACCAAAATATTTCATTACAACAATCATATACAGGAAACTTATGGTAAAGAAACCTATATAAGGTATAAGAAATATATAAAAAGCTGTACCTAATACCAGAAACAAAAACTTCGGAAATTTCTTAATTTCAAGGGATTCTGCCTTCTTATCCTTTGATATAAGTATAAGTACGGAAAATATTATAAGAAGAAGTGCCAAAAAAATAACATATCCACCTGCAAATGAGGCCCGCTTGGGAAATGTGCGGGCCTCATAAATAAGTAAGGCAGAAATTACTATAAATATTATAGCTACAATATTATCTGCCTTTTTAAACATCTTCTTACCACGGATTCTCTTTATATAATTCTTCTATCCTCTTCTGGAGATCATTTAAGTATTTTGCAAACTGCTCACTATCCATATAATTTAGTATAATATATAGATTAGACTTCTTTGCCTGTTCTATAAATTCTGGATCTTTTATTACCTTTGCAAATACCTCTTTAAGCTGATCTATTATAGCATCGGGTACACCTGCAGGTGCTGCAATACCACGAGAGGAGTCAGATATTACATTGTAACCCAATTCTTTAAATGTAGGTACCTTTGGTAATGCTTTTAATCTCTTCTCTGCCATTACTGCAACCATCTTTACCTTTCCCTCTTTTGCCAGTGACCATACCTGACTTACATTTACCATTGCAAAATCTACATGTTTTCCTAAAAGTGCTGCTTTTTCACCAGAGGATCCAGAGAAAGGTACATCCTTTACCTTTATACCTGCCTGTTTCATAAAGAGCAACAAAGCAATAGAATCATCACCACCGGGACCTGTTGTAGCTGCAGAGAGTTCTCCTGGATGGAGTCTTGCATATGTTACAAGCCCCTTTAATGTGGTAAATCTTGTTTCATCTGATCTTATTGCAAGGACACCAGGGTCTGTTACTACATTACAGATAGGCTTAAAATCTGTAAGTTTGTATTTTGCCTTTCCTGATACATAGTGAGAAATAATATGTGGGGTATTGATAAAGCCTATTGTGTAACCATCTGGTTTGGAAAATGCAAGTGCCTCAAAACCGATCTGTCCGCCTGCACCTGGTTTATTTACAATTACAAAAGGTTTTGGGAAATATTTCTTTGCAAACTTTGCTATAACCCTTGCTGCTGTATCTGTACCACCACCTGCCTTAAATGCAACAATCACTTTAACAGGTTTTACAGGATACTTGGCAAATGCCAGTCCTGAAACAAACAAAGAAAAAACAAATACTAATACCAAAAATAATGCTAACTTCTTCATGATCATACCTCCTTAAAAGGTTTTTTTACTTAAAATAAGTATAACAAAATATATATCTTTTTTCAAGATATTTTGAATAAATTTTACAACAAATTTCATTTATTTTTTATTTTAAATTACTCTACCTTTAAGTAGTGGTTAAATAATACCTTTATCAGGGAAATTATAGGAACTGCAAGGAGTACTCCTAAAAACCCAAAGAGTTTACCAAAAAATAGGAAAGAAAGAATAACGGTAAGGGGATGCAAATCAAGTTCTTTACCGAGGATTCTTGGATTTAAAACAAAGGATTCAAACTGATTCACTACTATATATAATACAATAATCTCTATTATTTTTATAAGTGAAAACTTTTCAAGAGAAAATAAAATTGCAATAAACGTACCTATAACAGGTCCTATAAATGGGATAAAATTAAGGATACCACTTACAACGCCTACAATAAGTGCAAATTTTATATTGAGAAAATATAAACCTATTGTCTCAAGTATCCCTACTATAATAGATGTAAACACACGTCCCCTTATAAATTTGGAAAGCATTTTATCCACATCTTCTATTATTTGAAATACCTCTTTTCTCCTTTCAGGGGGGATATATGAGACAAAATTTTTCTTAAAAATATCAAGATCTATAAGGAAATAAAAAAGAACAAAAGGAACAAGAATAGAGCCAAATACTATAAGAGAAAATATGCTTGTTATTTTCATAACAATAAACTTTACATAATCCATAAGTCCCATCTGAACATCATGAAGGACTTTATCTATATTTTTAGATACATCTTCCATCATCTTGGGATTTATATTTACCATTTTTGGTGTAAGGAGATCAAGGATCACCTTTTTTATATTCTGTGTAAGATGTGGGAGCTCACCAATAAGTGTATTTAACTGATCCAAAGATGCAGGAATAAGCAGGAATATAAATGAAAATAAAAATAGAAAGAGAATAATATAAACTATAAATATAGAAAAGCCACGGGAAAAACCTCTTTTTTCAAAATAAGACATAATAGGGGAAAACATATAAGTAAGGATGAGGGCAAGTGCAAGAAAGGTCATAATATCTCTAAATATCTTAATAAAATAAAAGAAAAATATAAAAACAATAATAAAACTAATTAAAAATCTCAAACCATTATTCGTATTATCATTCATTTTTTATCCCTCAAACTTTTATTATCCTTATATCATTTATACTATATTCATCACCCAGATATTTATTTATTCTTTTTAATAGCTCCCCCCTCTTTTTTTCTAATTCTCCTATATAAGAGATATTATTTATTTTACATATTAACACATCTTTTTCAAAAAATAAAGGGACAAGATAAAAAAATTCTCTATTTACGACTTTATCCCATTTTATTATTATTTCTCTCCTTTTATAATCTTTATACAGTCCATATTTTTTTAAATATTTTTCAAGCAATATATCTGTTCTTTCGGGTTCACTCATAATGATATAATCTTTTTTTCTTTTATATAATCTATATCCTCAAGAGATGTTATAAATACCTGTCCATTTGATCTTTCTATTAATTCTGATAAAATCTTTATCTTCTCATTATCAAGTTCTGCACTAAATTCGTCTATAAGGAGTAGTGGATAAAGTTCATCCCTTTTTAAGAGCCTCCAGAGCGAAAAAATAATAAGTAACACTATAAGTTTACGTTCACCCTGTGATGCAAACTGTTTTGCATCATGTTTTTTTAAAATAAAAGAAAAATCATCTCTATGTGGACCCTTTTGTGTATATCCTCTTTCCATATCTCTATCTCTTTCTTTAAAAAATCTCCTTTTAAATTCATCTATATCTTTTAGAGATGGATTATACTTTACAGAAAAATCTATAAAATCGAATAGTTCTGTAAAAATAGTTATACATTTATTTAATTTCTCTATAAATTCTCTTCTTTTATTTATAATCTTTATACCTACTTTTATAATTTCTTGATCAATAGTATCAAGATAATTCCACATATTACCTTTTTCTTGAAATTTTTTTAGTATTATATTTCTTCTTTTTAAAAGATTTATGTATTTTACAAGATTAAAATAATAATGTATGGAAAATTTTGAAATTTCCCTGTCTAAGAAATATCTCCTTCTATAAGGTGATGAAAATAAAAAATCCACAAGGGAAGGATAAAAAATAACCATGGGTAACTTACTCACAAGTTCTATTTTTTTCTGAATTTTTTTTCCATTTATCTTAATTATTTTTTTATCTTTATAGCTTATTTCTATATCAATTAATCCTTCTTTTCTTTTTACTTCACCTTTTATATAAAAAAAAGGAGTACCCCATCTTACTATATCCTCTGTTTTTATAAGACGATGGGAATATCCATTTCCTAAAAAATATATAGCCTCTAAAAGATTGGTTTTTCCTTTTCCATTGGGACCTTTGATGATATTTATTCGATTAAAGGAAAACTCTCTATTATCAAAATTCCTGAAATTCTTAATTATAAGGTATTTTATCTCCACTTCTATACTGTATAAGGCATGAGTATATAGATATAATCCTTCTCCCCTGCCCCTCTTACCCTCACAGGCTTTTCTTCATCTCCCTCTTTTTCCCTAAAGGATATCTCTATTTCATCTGTTTTTACCACATCTATAAAATCCAACAAAAACTTTTGATTAAATGCAATATTAAAGTTCTTTATCTCTTCATTTGAATTAATAATATCTATATCTTCCTCAAAAAAGCCAAGCTCTGGCGTCTCAGTAGTTATTGTCATTTTATTACCATTTATTATAAACTTTACTGTACCTCTTTCGGGTGTAAGGAGTACGCCTACTCTATCTAATACCTCTTTTAACTCATCTTTTTGTACAAGGATAGAAAAGAGGAAATCTTCTCTTTCTACAAATTCCCGTACATCCGGGTATTCTCCTCTCACAAGTCTTGTATACATTTTTATCTTTTCAAGTTCTGCATAGAATTGATTTTCATTTACATTTATAAGAAACTTTACACCTTCATCAGGAAGTAAAAAGCGCTCAAGATTTAAAACTGCCTTTATAGGTAATATAAATTCTGTCTCCTCATATTCCTTATCTTTAAGTTCTCTTTTTACATATGATATCCTTAACCCATCTGTGGAGGTTACTTCCATAATATTTCCATTTATATAAAAATGAACACCTCTTAACATAGGGTATTGATCATCTGATGAAACAGAAAATTTTACTTTTTTTATAATATCTAATATGTCTTTTTGAAAAAATTCCATCTTTTTTCCTTCTATAGTAGGGAAAAGAGGAAATTCTTCAGGAGATAATTTTACAAGATTATACGAACTTCTTCCAGACCTTACTATAACCTCATTTTCCTCTTCTTCTATCTGGATAGGCTTTCCCTGGGGTAGCTTTTTTACCATATCTATAAGCACTTTTGCATTTATAAGTATCTCCCCATCCTTATCTATTTGGGCAGGGATAGTAGTTTTTATTCCCTGTTCCATATCTGTACCAAAGAGTTCTATTTCATCATTTATACTTTTTATAAGCACATTTGTAAGATAAGGTATATCACTTTTTGTAGGGATTACCCTATTTACATATGTAAGTCCATAAAGTAAGTTTTCTTTATTCACAGTAAGTTTCATTTTTTCCTCCTACTACCTTTTCTTTTATTTTTATATTTAAAAAACATAGTAATAGTAATAAAGAGTGTGGATATCTTGAAAACTATATTTTATCCTTTTTTATAGGTAATATAATGCTATATAAAATCTTGATTATATGTTGACACTTCTTTATAAATCTGTGTATATAATGTGTAAAAGATTAAAAAATTTTTTTCTATTTTTGAATGTTTCCAGTTTTACACAGTACATACACTATCCATCCACTTACTATCTACCAGGATTTTTAATAATATCCATGATATTATTAACAGCGTTTTTTATTATGGGATCTATCTCTTTATCTTTTTTTATTTTTTCATATGCATGAATAACAGTAGTGTGATCTCTTCCACCAAAGAGTTCACCTATTCTTAAAAGCGAAAGATTTGTGAGTTCCCTTGCAAGATACATAGATACCTGCCTTGCTATAACGATTTCTTTATTCCTCTTTTTTGATGTAATGTCCTGTTTTGTTACTTGAAAATATTTACATGATGCATCTATTATTTCATTGAAACCAATATTCTTTTTTCTCTTTGGTTTTTTAATGATACTTTTTAGAATTTCTTCTGCATTTTCCAGTGTTATTTTTTCTCCTGTGAGCTCCATATGTGCCTTTAATTTATTTAATGCACCTTCCAGTTCTCTTATATTTGATGAGATATTGGTTGCAATAAATTCTATAATCTCATCTTCTATATAGAAATTCTCTATCTCCATCTTTTTTCTCAATATAGCAATTCTTGTTTCAAGATCAGGGGGTGATATATCTGTAATAAGTCCCCATTCAAAACGAGATATAAGTCTATCCTCCAGTGTAGGTATATTCTGTGGAGGCCTATCTGAGGTGATAACAATCTGATGATTTGAATCATGAAGTGCATTAAATGTGTGAAAGAATTCCTCCTGTGTCCTTTCTTTTCCTGCAAGAAATTGAATATCATCTATAAGTAATATATCTACATTTCTGTATTTCCTTCTAAATTCTTCTGTTTTATCATCTCTTATAGCATTAATAAGAGCATTCGTGAATTTTTCACTGGTTGTATACATAATTCTTTTTGTAGGGTCTTGATTTAATACATAGTGACCTATTGCATGCATAAGATGTGTTTTTCCAAGTCCTACACCACCATATATAAAAAGTGGATTATATGCTTTTGCAGGATTTTTTGCAACAGCCAATGAAGCAGCATGTGCAAGTTTATTACTCGGTCCTATAACAAATGTAGAAAATGTGTATTTTGGGTTCAATTCTATATTTTTTCTTTTTTCTATATATTCTTCTGGTATATCTGGTAACTTATTTAGTTCTCCATTTGTTAATACTTCAAATTCATAATCTTTTCCAAAGACTTCTCTTATTGCCTCTCTTAAGATATCCACATGTTCTTCTGAAATCTTTTTTGTAGTAAGGTTATTAGGGGTGTGAATAATTAGTTTATTTCCTTTTATTTCAGAAAGTGCCGTATTTTCAAACCACCCTTTATACGTAGGGACATTTACCCTTTCCCTTATATATGATAAGACAGCACTCCATTTTATGTCTTTTTCTTCCATTTGACCTCCTTTATATATCTCCACATGGTATCTGGATTTTATGTGGATAATTAAAAATCCTTAAATAAAAGGAAAAATTTAAATACCAAATTCTTTAGTAGGATTTTAAAATACATTATACCTTTAGATAAAAGAAGAGTTATCCACATAATATCAACAATTGTGGATAACTCTTCACAATTTATACCTTAGTTTTTCTTTTTAGAATGAGAATTGTACCACCAGGAGATTTAAATTCTATAATAAATTCTTTATATCCTGGCAATATTATATCAAATTCTTTTTTATTAAAGGGGTCGCTTATTTGATAATAGTAGAACTGACTATCAAATTCGAGGCCTATAGAGTTATGTCCTCTGTTTACAATAATAATATAATATACATCATTATCACTATCTTTATAGATACTTATCTGTGTATTTTTATTTAAAGACCTTACAGATGGTCTTTTATCCAGCATCTTAAGTACTGAATTTATGATTTCTGGGAAAGGATCTACACCAAATATGATAATTTCTCCTTTACCAAGTGGTTTTCTATATCCTGTTATAAATTCTTTTCCCCTATCTGATGTAAAGAAATTGGCATATTCTTCTAAAAGCCCTTCTCTATCTTTACTTCCTATTATTTTTGATTTTATAGGGGAACCAGGGATTTTTTCAAATATAAATGTAGGTGATATTATATTTGGTTTACCTGGTATATCTACCTCTATTCTGGCAGATGCACGTAATCCATGTGGTTCTATGAGTCCTAATAGATTTCTTCTTTCACCTAATTCTCCAAATAGTGGGTAATCTGTAAACATTATAAGTTTTCCACCCTTTTCCACATAAGACTTTAATGCCTTTACTTGATGTCTTGGAAGTGTTGGTCCTAATCTATAAAAGAGTACATCTGGAAAAAATGTAGGACTCTCTAAATTATATACACGATAGTCATAACCTAATTCATAAAATGCATATATAATATCTTCTCCTACCATACCAAGTTGTGGAGAATATGCAACTGCAAGAGGGGATACTCTCTCCCATTTATCCACGGGAAGGCTTCTAAAACCTTCATTTATTCTTTTGATAACAGAGAATAAATCCTTTTTTACATGTCCTGTTTCATTTATAGGAGAGAGATACCAATTGTCCCTATTTACAAGCATATAATAGTTCCAACCCTTTATACCTGATGCAATAGCAGAAAGTACATTTTGATAGTATATATTTGCATCTTGAGGTGCCGAATCCGTATAGTTTTCATATGATACTCCTGTGCCAAATTGTGTAAGATATGGAGAACCTATATCACTTGCTGCTTTTAGTCTGAAGAGATATTCTGCATGTAGGTATTTATCCTCTCTTGTCTTTTGAGGTATATGTATATCTGTACCTAATATGTTTGCACTTTCTTTAAATCTCCACGCAGGCTGAATGGTATGTTTATTATATGTATTTATTATAATAGGAAGCTCTACTCCTAATTTTTTTACTTTTCCTATAAGTCTGTTTATATATGTATCTACATATGCATAGATAAAGTCCACATAATCTAAATACCTTACAAGGGGACGTGTATTTTTCATAAAATAGAGGACTTCTTTAAAAGAATCATAATTTGTTTTCCATGCCCTATTTAGTTTTTGAATATCTCTATACTTTTTCTCTAAATGATCCTGAAACATACGAGATATATCTTCATAGTGTAAGATATAATAAGGATTTATATCATTATCTAATTGTATTGCCTTTATATTCCCTTCAGGTGCAAAATAGTCTTTTATATTTTCAAATAATACCTTTAGGTATTCGAAAGTTCTTTTTAGAAAGTGTGGATGGAGTTTATGATATGGAAGTAGATCCTCTGGAATACCTGCATTTTCCCATTCTGCATATATAAATGGCCCAGGCTTTATGACTATACTAAATTCTCTCTCTTTTGTGATGTTTAAAAACTCTTTAAGGAGGGAAAAATCAAATACTCCTGGCCCTTTTTCATGGAAGTTCCATGGTATATATGTGGATATGGTATCTAATTTTAGCTCTTCTATCCTATCTAATATCTTATTCCAATACCTCTTATCTATCCTGAAGTAGTGGAATTCTCCGGATAGAAAGTATTTCTCATCCATTTTATACCTCCCCTTTAACTTTTTATTTATTTTACCATGTTTTATTTTTATGAGCAAGTGGAAATGAATTTGGCAGTTTTTAGAGTTTGTAAGGTATCTTTACAAAAGATTGCATTTTTGTTATAATATTTAACGAAATTTATTTTTAGGGGGATATCATATGTTATATTTAAGAGAAGGTAACTGGATATTTATTCGCATGGATGATGGAGAAGATTTTTATAAGATCTTATATGAAATATTAGGCATTTATAAAATAGATGCTGGCCTTATTATAGGTGGTGCTGGTATGTTAAGAGATTTTGAGATTGGTTGGTTTAATGATAAGACCGAATCATATGAGACAGAAAGGATTAAAACCCCATGTGAACTCCTATCCCTAAATGGTAATATTTCTCTTAAAGATGGAGAGATATTTGCCCATATTCATACATCCCTTGCCACACCTGAGAGAAAGGCAATAGGTGGACATCTCTTCTCTGGAGTGGCGAATAATACTGTAGAAATGGCCGTATGGAAATTTGATGATATTTTATTAGAGAGGGAAAAGAGAGAAGGATTTAGACCTCTTATAGGTAAAAATAGGAGGGGTTTTGAGCCCTCTTAATTACCATCCTCCCCTTGATCCCCTTTTCCGATAGGGAGGGGAGATGTATGCGAGGCGATTTCCCCTATTAGGAAGGGGTTTAGTTCTCTTCTTTTCAAGGAGAGCTTCAATTATTTCTTCTCCCTTTTGAAAGGGAGGCTGGAGAGGGTTGGTAGATAGAGCCTGTGCATTCGGTATTGTATGGTTATTTGGGGCCGTAATAAGTATGCGAGCTAGTGATTGAGATCAAGCCCTGGTATTAATAAGATCTATAGGAAGTATAAAAAAGAAGGGAGGTGGTAAAAGGAAAGAATAATTTACATTAATATCTCTGGTTTTAAAAACTAAAAAATATGAAGGAGGGATTATTATGAAGAAATTGGCTTTAGTATTGGCAGTTTTAATGTTATTTGTACTTACCTTTTCCTTTGCTGCAATGGCAATGGAGAAAAAGGGTAATGTTATAGTTCTTAAAGCAGCAGACGATCATAAAGATGGTTATTCCACAGTTGAAGGTCTAAAACTTATGTCAAGACTTGTGGATGAATGGACAAGTGGTAGAATAAAGATAGAGGTTTATCCTGGAGCAGTACTTGGCTCTGAAAAAGAGACCATTGAACAAACCCAGATGGGTGTTATAGATATAAACCGTGTATCTATTTCCCCTGTTGTATCTGTATATCCAAAGATGGCAGTATTGGCACTTCCATACATATTTGCAAGTCGTGAGCATATGTGGAAGGTGTTGGATGGAAAGATAGGACAGAATATGCTTTCTGAAATAGAGAAAGTAGGATTTTTAGGACTTGCATATATGGACTCTGGTGCAAGGAGTTTCTATACGGTAAAGAAACCTATTCTCTCCCCTGCTGACCTTAAAGGTCTAAAAATCAGAACCCAGAAGAGCCCTGTTATGATGGATATGGTATCTGCAATGGGTGGAAAACCTGTACCTATGGCATTTGAGGAGGTATATAGTGCACTTCAAACAGGTGTTATTGATGGTGCAGAAAACAACCCACCAAGTTATTATGAGACAAGCCATTATGAAGTGGCAAAATATTATTCCCTTGATCAGCATGCTATGGTACCAGAGATCGTACTTATGAGTACAAAGACATGGAATAAGTTATCAGATGCTGATAAGAATATTATAAAAATGGCAGCAATAGCCGCAGAGGAACTCCAGAAGAAACTCTGGCTAAAAGATGAAAATATAGCTATGGCAAAGGTTAAAGCTGCAGGTTGTAAGATCTATAATCCTGAAAAGAAACCATTTATGGATGCCGTACAGCCTGTTTATAAGAAATATGCAAGCAAATACATGGATCTTATCAAAGAGATACAGAGTATGATAAAATAGTGTCTAATATAAAAGGGGGCCCTGGCCCCCACTTTTTTATTTAAGGGGTGTATATATGAGAAATAAGAAGGTTACAAGTCTTATTGAAGAAACACTTAAATTTATTTTGCGTCTCTTACTTATTGCTATGGTCATAATTACCTTTTTACAGGTAATTATGAGATATGTATTTGATTCACCTCTTACCTGGGCAGAGGAGACTATTGGTGTGCTTATGATATACTTCGGCCTTATAGGGGGATCTTTTGGTATATATTATG
>JALVIU010000187.1 GCA_027028665.1 Candidatus Atribacteria bacterium
TTTAGAAATAAATATTAATTTAAAACCTTTATCAAATTTTTCTGCTTCCAGATCAGATGCGTCTGGAACAGACTTTACAACCTCTCCTATTTCTTTTAACTTATTAAATACCATAAATGCCCTTACGGCCTTCATAAGAGCATCTGGAGAGAGTTCTACTTCTATATAATAAATATTTAAATTCTTTTGTGATGCCTCTTCCAGTATTAATTTATCATATTCATTAAGTTCTATATCTATATTAGTTGATACTTCTTTCTTCTGAGATACCTCTTTTTCTTCTTTCTCCTCTACTGTCTCTTCTTTTGGCTTAGATGGAGCAGCACCTGATGCATTCTCCAATTTTTCCAAAAGCTCTTCTACATCCATTACAGGATCTTCTCCATTTGCCACCATATCTTTCATAGCATTTAAGGCATCTAAACATTCAAACATAAGATCAACTATCTCAGGAGTAACTTCCATTTCTCCTTTACGGATCTTATCGAGCACGTTCTCCCCTTTATGAGCTACCTCTGACATAAGGGTAAATCCCATTGCTGCAGAAGAACCTTTTAAGGTATGGAAAAGGCGAAATATTTCATTTAACACTTCTTTATTATTTCTATCTTTCTCTAATTCTAAGAGATCCTGCTCCATCTTCTCAAGTTGATCTTCTGCCTCTGATAGAAATATACTTATGTATTGACTGGTATCATAAGTATCTCCCATATTTCACTCCTCCTTAATGCTCATTTTAATGATAGCCTCGGGAATCTCCTCCAATGGCACTACAAGATCCACACTTCCTTCTTCAATAGCAACTCTTGGCATTCCATATACCACACAAGTCTCTTTATTCTGTGCAATGGTTTTGCCACCTTTCTCCTTTATCTTTTTAAGTCCTGAGGCTCCATCCCTTCCCATTCCTGTCATAATAACTCCAATAGATAGATGTCCATACTCTTCTGCTATAGAAAAGAAAAGAGGATCAGCTGCAGGCCGTTGTCCCCAGATCCTATCACCTTTTCTAAGTACTACCCTACCCTTCCTTATCTCCATATGGTAATCTCCTGGGGCAATATAAACAGTATGGTTATCTATTTTTTCGCCATTTTCTGCCTCTTTCACGTGAAGTTCTGATATTTTGTCTAATCTCTCTGCAAGTGCCTTAGTAAATCCTGGTGGCATATGTTGAACCACTGTAATAGGAACAGGATAATCTTTAGGAAATTTCTTAAAGATGGTACGCAAAGAGGGTGGCCCACCTGTTGAAATACCTATTCCCACTATATCTACCACAAATTTCTTGGAGGATACACTTTCCATTTTCAAAACAGGGCCCACTTCATCTTTCTCTTTCTTCTTAAGTTTCGCCGCAGCTGCCGCCTTTACCTTTGCAATAAGGCTATCTGCAATGATCTCAAATACCTCACTCCTTATGCCAGTAGGCTTAGGAATAAAATCAAAGGCTCCAAGTTCTAATGCCTCTAATGTAACCTTTGCCCCTTCGTAGGTATGGCTACTTACCATAATCACTGGTATTGGATGCTCTTCCATAATCTTTGCCAAGGCAGTAAGACCATCCATCTTGGGCATCTCTACATCCATTGTTACCACATCTGGACTCAGTCTCTTTATCTTTTGTAATGCAAGATAACCATTCGGTGCTGTACCCACCACTTCTATCTCTGGATCTTTAGACAATATATCCGATATAAGTTTCCGCATCAAAGCGGTATCATCTACTACAAGAACTCTTATCTTATTCATGCTTCCTTCCTATAAAGTATTGCACCTTCTATTTTTGTAAACTTAAACTCCTTCGATATTCCATATAAAGACTCTGCATGTCCCACAAAAAAATATCCACCAGGGTTCAAAGAATCGTAAAACTTCTTTACCACTTTAGTTTTTGCTTCTTTATCAAAATAAATCATAACATTTCTACAAAATATTACATCCATTCCAGGAAAACCTGGATCAGAAATTAAATTATGGGTTTTAAATTCTATGAGTTTTTTTACATTATCCTTTACTTTATAATATCCATCCGGGAGTTTTATAAAATATTTTTCCCTTAAAGGCTCCTTCACTTTTTCAAGTTCTGATTCGGGATATATACCTTCTTTTGCTATATTTAACACCTTTATACTTAGATCAGTGGCAATTATTTTAAAATTGAATTTCTTTGCTTTTAATCCTGCTGCTTCAAGATAAGTGATTGCAATCGTATAAGGCTCTTCTCCCATGGAACAACCTGCAGACCAGACTCGAATCTTTTTCGTTCCATCTTTTTCATGTTTTTCCATAAGCTCAGGAAAGATGACTTTTTGTAATGCTTCAAAATGTTTAGGCGTACGGAAAAAACTTGTTTCGTTTGTAGTAAGTACTACAAATAATTCTGTATATTCATCTTCTCCTGCCTTTTTACTTAAAAAATCATAATATTCTCTAAAATTATTAAGACCCAATGCCTTCAATCTTTTATACAGCTTATGACCAAGGGCAAGTTTCTTTGATTCTGGAAAGAATATTCCACTTTTTTTATATATAAGGTCCCTGAATAATTTATAATCTTCGTCACTTAATTGCCTGTTTTTCAAAAAATCTGCTTTGATCATGCTTATATACTCCTTTTTCTTTTTATACTTTTATATCAATATGTTTAATTTTATCATGGCTGGTCAATAAAGTCGAATTTGGAGCTGTTTTTTGTTCTTTTTCCTTCTTTTCTCTTTCTTTTTTTCTTTCACTACTATAACCATTTTTTCTTTCTCTTTCATCCTTCACTTTTGTCTCTTCAGCATTATGTCCCTGACCTTTCTGGACTTGCTCTTTCTTCTCTTCCGCCTCTTTTTGAAGCTGGATAGCAAACTCACCTTGATGCATATTAGGAGTATCATTTCTTGTTTGTGCCACCTTTGCCACTTCTATAGAGGTATTAATAATATTTTGCAAATCTACAGGTCTAAGGGCCACCAATCTCACCCCTTTTTAAATTTTCGCTATCTTTACCTCATTCTCATCTATATAAAATTTTGCAAACTTTAATGGCTCTTTTACTCTCAAAATCAAATCCCCAAATACAATAACTGCTCCTGAATATATAGTATTTCTCACTATTATTACACTCTTTTTAAACTTTTCCATACTTAAATCAAGAAGTTCAAGCTCTTTTTTCATCTCTTTTATCTTATCTGTAACTATATCATATGTCTCTATAAATCTATTTATCAGGATCATCTGATTTGGAAGTAAATTTAATTGTTTTTTTGTTACCAGGGCCTTTAACTTGTCGATAGTAAGCCCTACCTTTAAGGCCCTCACTTTTGTATTTAATTGATCTATCAGGTATTCATTTTCCATAATCTTCTTTCTAAGATCTGCTATCTTTTTTTCTACATTTGCAGGTTTTGCAATTTTTAAAATCGTTTCTGTCCCAAATTTCGAACCTACAATTTTGGCTACAATACTTTCACCTGCTACAAGTTCTCCTCCTGAAATTATACCCTTTCCCTCAGCAATAATATTTTGCCCTGCCTTAATATTACTATGCATAATAGCAGAATATGATATAACATCCTTTTTTGCCTCTATATTTGCAGTTTCTATAAAACCTATAGAAACACTACCCCCTGCTTTAATGACAGATTTACCTTTGCCTATATAAGATTTCTTTATTACCACATCACCTTCTGTTATTATATCACACTCTTCTGCAGATTCATAGACTTCAACCTTACCCTTTGCCTCTACCTTGAAACCAGACTTTATATTTCTTCTTATTACAACAGCACCTGGGAATTTTATATTTCCTACTGAAAAATCAAGATTACCCTTTATCTCATACAGAGGAAATACGCTTAACTTTCCCTCCTCTTCTACAAGTTGTCCATCTACAGTTGAAACAAAGATATTTTTATCCAGATCAGAAGTTGTTATATTTAAACCTACAAGAAGATTCTCGTCCCTTCCCGGTCTTGAAGGAATTGTCTCTCCTTTTACATTCATTCCGGGTGAACCCAATGTAGGTGGTAGCCTCCTGGCAACAACATCCCCTTTCTTTACTATAACCAGTACATCCAGTTCTCTATAGTCTACCCTTCCATCTTCTAATATCTTGGGTTTTATTTCTTTATCTACATTATGAAAAAGCTCAATTCTTGCATCTTTTCCAGGAACAGGGGGCTTGCCTTCTGCTACCAGATACTTTTCCCCAATTTTTAAGCTTTTTGGCAATTCTTTTATCCCGTAAACAATACCATTCTTCTCAAGATAATCGTAAATTATGCTACTATCTATATACTCCCTTTTCAAGTTATCTTCGTTTTCATCTAAGGATATCCTTATATAAGCCCTCATCTTATCGGGGGAAAGATCAAGCTCGATTTTCACTTTTTACTCCAAGTAAATTATTTAATTTCGCCCTTAAAAGAAGAAGGGTCTTTGTATGTATCTGAGATATCCTGGACTCGGAAAGTCCTAAAATTTTAGCA
>JALVIU010000188.1 GCA_027028665.1 Candidatus Atribacteria bacterium
TTCTTGGAAAATTTGATGTGGTAAGTGATATAAAGGCCCTATTTCCGGATCTGTTTTTGATAAAACCCTCTCTGGATGATAGTATGTCTATATTTGGCAACTTACCTGGGGAGGAGTATGTAGAGAGGTTCCACGAGCTTGGTGTCAAGAATGTAGTGCTTACAATGGGGAAAGATGGGGCTATTGTATCTGATGGAAAAAAAGCGCTCCACATACTGCCTCTTTCTGTCAATCCTCTGGATACCACAGGAGGAGGGGATGGCTTTTGGACAGGTATCTATTATGGTATTATGTCTGGTATGGATATATTTGAGGCAGTAAATATAGGAAATCTGATTGCTGCATATAGAATAGAGTCAGAGAGTGCAAGTAGCAGGCTCCCGTCTTTAGAAAGGCTTAAGGAAAAATATACAAGAAAAGAGGTGAGGCTATGAAGGTAGCATTTTTTAATCCACAGGGGAACTTTGATCCAGATGATAGCTATCTTACTATGCATCCTGATTTTGGGGGACAGCTCATATATGTAAAAGAGGTAGCAGTAAGGCTTGCAAGGATGGGGGTAGATGTAGATATCATTACAAGAAGAGTAGTGGATGATAATTGGCCTGAATTTTCCAAAAAGATAGATTACTATCCAGGGATAGATGGTGTAAGGATAGTGCGTATAGATTTTGGTGGAAAGAGATTTTTGCAAAAAGAGGACCTCTGGCCATATCTTTATGAATTTGCAGAGAATATAAAGAGATTTTATGAAGAAGAGGGGGAATTTCCAGCATATGTAACCACACACTATGGAGATGGTGGTATAGCAGGTGCTATATTTTCAAAGGTGACAAAGGTCCCCTATTCCTTCACTGCCCATTCCCTTGGGGCACAGAAGATGGATAGGCTTATGGAAGAGGGTGCTACCTTTGAAGAGATAGATAAAAAATATCACTTTACTATAAGGATAAATGCAGAACGGATAGCAATGAAGTATTCTGCATGTAATATTACAAATAGCAAGTTGGAGAGGTACAGCCAATATGGACACCCACTTTATAAGGGATGGGTGGATCCTTCAGATGATAATAAGTTTAGGGTAGTCTCCCCTGGTGTAAACTTTGATATATTTCACCCAGAGGATGATCCGTATGATGAAGCACTTATAGATAGATTAAAACCTATCTTATCCAGAAATGATCTCCCATTTATAGTGGCATCAAGTAGGATTGATCCAAAGAAGAATCATATAGCACTTCTCCGTGCATATGCAACATCAAAAGAACTCCAGAGGCTTTCCAATCTTGCCATTGTTACAAGGGGGATAGATGACCCATATGGAGAGCTTTCCCACCTTGATGATGTAGTGAGGAATGTGATAAAAGAGTTGATAGATGTGGTAAATAGTTACAATGTAAGGGATAAGGTCCATTTTGTAAATATAGAGGGACAGAGAGAGCTTGGTGCATTCTACAGGATCCTTGCAAAAAGGGATTCTATATTTATGCTCCCTACTATACATGAGCCCTTTGGGCTTGCCGTAATAGAGGCTATGGCATCAGGACTTCCTGTAGTTGCCACAAAATATGGTGGCCCATCTGAGATTCTATTTGAGAATGGGGAAAGATATGGTATACTAATTGATGTAAGTAATATAGAGGATGTTAAAAAAGGACTCTTAAAGCTTCTTACAGATAGGGAGCTCTATAAGAGTATCAAAAATAAAGGCATAAAGAGGGCAAGAGAGAAGTATAGCTGGGAACATGCTGCAGATGAATACCTTGATATTATAACAAGTAAGAGGAATTGGCAGGAGCCTGTGATCCCTCCATATTTTATTACAGGAAAAGGAGAGCTAACTCTTTAAAGATGGCAAATGTAAGGTTATTACCAGAGGAGAGGAGAAAAAAGATCCTCGAGCTCATAAGAAAGGATGGAAGTATCAAGGTAGGGGAGATAGCACGACTTGTGGATGTATCCCTCTCTACAGTGAGAAATGATCTCCGCACCCTAAAAGAGAGGGGTCTTATCCACCGGGTCCATGGTGGTGCTATTGTGAAAGAGGCCTATGACCCCTTATATCAAAAGGGTGTAACAGATGTCTATGATGCAAAACTTAATATAGCAAAACGTGCCATAGAGTTTGTAGAAGAGGGAGATTTTATATTCATAGATGCAGGAAGCACCACACTCATCTTTTTAGAGGAACTCATAAAGACTAATATACCTGTACATGTAATTACCAATTCTCTTTATGTAATAAATGCACTTACAGAGGTACAGCACATCACCGTATATGTAATGGGTGGTGAGTTTAGGCGTCTTACCATGAACTTTGTAGAATCAGAGATCAATCTGTCTGAATACAGAATCTTTAAGGCTTTTATGGGTGTAGGAGGGTTTGACCATGAGGGATATTATGTAACTACACCTGTAGAGGCGAAATTTAAGAGAAAGATAATGTCTATTGCAAAAAAGGTCTATATCCTCGCAGATAGCCGCAAATTTGATAAGGTCCTTATGGGTTTTATAGGTAATTGGAACAGAGAGAAAGATACCCTTATTACAGATAAGGACCTCCCCCTTGATGTGAACATAGTTTTTTAGTATTCACTTATTTTATCTTTATATTTATCCCTTATTGTAGGAAAACTAACCCTGAGGAAAAAGGGATTGCGCTATCTTCAAACCCCCTCTGCCTCCTCCTGTGGGATTTTTCGATCCATTTTTACCCAAGGAGCTTCAGGGTCTTAAGACATATAGGGTCTGGTAATAGATGCCCTGGCTTCCTCCTTACAGAAGTTATCTATCCTATCCGCTGCCCTTTTGTAACCACCTGCCTCTTTGAAGGATGTCCCGATTTTTTCTGCATTTTTACGATATGATGGCTCACTTAGTAGCTTCTCTACATACATCCTAAGTATATCCGGGGTGATCTCCCTCTCATCTATTACCTCTCCTGCTCCTGTCTTTTCCACCCTATAGCCCACCAATCTCTGCTCAGATGTCTGAGGGAATACAAGCAAAGGCACACCAAAGTAGAGGGCCTCATGTATACTATTCATACCACCATGTGTTATAAACAAACTGGCCCTTTTTAGTATTTCTATCTGTGGTACATGGGGATATATCAGAAAATTATGAGGGATCTTACCCAGCTCTTTTATATCTATTCGATTTCCTATAGACATAATGATAAGATATGGGCTTTCTCGAAATGCCTCTATACAATTTTTATAAAAATCAGGGCGTCTATTTCTTACAGTACCTAATGAGATATATATGACCTCTCTATCTTTTAGTTTCTCTATAGGGAATTTACCGATTTCTCCATATGGTATAATTGATGGACCTACAAAAGAGTATGTATCATCAAATTCATCTGCCAGTGGCTGAAATTTACGCGATGTATATACGATATTTAACTTTTCAGGATTTAAAACTATATTGGAAAAACCAAACCTTACCTTGTATCTTTTCTCAAGCGCTTTCTTTAGCCTAAGGAGCCTTATAAGTAACAGAGGTCTGGTAAATACCTTTTGTATGATCATCCTATTTGCGATCTTTTTTAGTATCTTACGATTAAGTGCAAATGTGGTAATAGAATCAATAGATGGGATCCCCATATTTTTCCCTATAATCCATCCCCAAAGGCTCAGGGAATCATGTATTATACATGTAGGGCTTATCTCTTTTACCTCTCTGACAAGGGTTGGAAGGAGAGAAGATGTTAATCGTAAGAGGAGTTCCAATAGTTCAAGGGAGTTTGGGGGAACATGAGATATATCATAATGAGGTATGTTATAATCTCTAAATATTGCCCCTGTTCCCTCTATCTTTTCCTTAAATTCTTCTGTAGAATAGTATATAACCTCATATCCTCTCTTTACAAGCTCGCTTACCACAGGGAGGGTAGGGTTTGTATGACCGTGTGCAAAAAGACTGTAAAACACTATCCTTTTCATATATTCCACCTCTTTATCCTATGTAACCATAAAAATAGATAAAAGTCAATGATTAATGAATAGGTTAAAATTTTACTGTAAGATATATATTATTATAGAGTATATGAATAAAAAGAAGAGCCTGTTTCCTTTAAAATCTCTTGCTATTTTTTCGTTTTTGTGTTATTTTAAATAATAGAAATAATGATATTTAGTAAGGAGGCAGATAAAATGTATGATGTGGTATTTATAGGTGCAGGACCAGGCGGGTATGTAGGTGCCATAAAGGCCGCCCAATTAGGTAAGAATGTTGCAGTGATAGAGAAGTCTCACCTGGGTGGTACATGTACCAATAAGGGTTGTATTCCCACAAAGGCCTTACTTGGTGCTACACATCTTTTTTCTGAGATAAAGGAAAAGGGTACGCGGCTTGGTGTTTTGGTGGATAACCTTTCATATGATGTAGGAAAAATATTTGCCCATATGAATGCAAACATATCTGCATCCAGAAAGGGTATAGAGTATCTCTTTAAGAAAAATA